>RFKV01000053.1 GCA_003694175.1 Candidatus Dojkabacteria bacterium
CGTACAAAGGTTAGAGAGTTTTCAACTATGTAAATCTTCAAAATGACTCTTATTTATTAACCTTTGTACGAGTATGAATATATTCTTTTGTTTGAAGTGTTAAAACGTCTGAATTGATTCTTGAATATCTGGATTATGTAATTTAAGTTTTAGATTTACTGTGTGTTTTCAATTAACATGTTTTTGTAAAGATTTGTTGACTTCAGCTAAACAAGTGTTTGTCTTGTCCTTTTAATTTAGCTGATAGCGAAACTTTCTAGATACTTTGAAGAAGTTTATTTGTATAATTAAATTATATGTGTAGTTAATTATATTTGTTGGCTTTGTTGGCTTTTAAACTAGGTTTGTTGCTATTCTTTGTGTAATATAAACAGAAATTAAATGTTGACATTCTATAAAAAAGTTTTGCTTTGGGTCTGAAAAATGAAACACTACGACGTTTAAATATCAAACATAAACATCACGAAATCATTGCACCACTGAGTAGAAAACATCTTTAGTTTTTACGATTTTTGTTATGCCCTTACTTGCTCTTACTTGTTATACGATTGTTATAATTTTACGTATAGCTTATGAGGTTATACCTATTCAATCAGAATTGATAAATTTCGACACAATGTCGTCGTTGGGCTCATATCTTACAAGATCTTGCTTCTCTTTTTCGTAAATAGCATTTTCTATTATCATATCGAGCAGCTCGGAAAAATCTATTCCTATTGGTTCCCAGAGGTAGTAGGAGAGAGACCCAGGAATCGGATTTATTTCATTAAAGTATAAAATGCTGTTGTGAAGTATGAAGTCTATTCTTACAACTCCGAAACAGCCGATTTTCTCGTAGATCAGTTTTGCCTGATCAATAATCTTTTTTCTCAATTCATCGGGTAAGGTTGCTGGTACCTCGCGCAGCAAGCTGGCCATTCCATACTTCCCTGTTTTTTTTGCTCCAGTTTCGTATTTATCCTTATAGGACAGTATTAAGTCATTTTTTTTTGGCTTTTCTATTTCACTCACAAGGATATCACCTTTATATCTAAATACAGATACATTGTATTCTTCTATTTTCTCTAAAAACCTTTCCACCAAGATTTCTTTATCAAGATAGCATGTATCTATCAAGCTTTTTTCTAGTTCTATTTCAGTTCTTGCTATTTTTATTCCTATACTAGATCCAAAATGAACTGGTTTAATAATTACTGGTAAGTTAATAGTTTTGAGTATACTTTTAGTTACACCAGGAAGATCTTGCTTAATGCAATCTGTTCGATAAGCTTCAAACTGAATCGTATTAATATTTGTGCCCTCCAATATTTTTTTGCTTAAAAACTTGTTCATTGAGATTGATGAACTTTCTAGGTCTGAACATGTAATTGCAATACCAATGCTTTGGAAAAAGCCTGAAAGTCCTCCGGACTCTCCTAATCCTCCATGGAAACAAAGCATAGCAACATCAGGATATATCTTTCTTTGTATTGAGCCTTTTATCTTGAAATATCCGCCTCTATTATCTTTCCCAAATACAATCGGAAGTCTCTTCGATCTGAAAAAGTCTTTTTTGTTCTTAAGATTTTTAAGTAGAAAGAAATTTTGTTGCCTATCAAGGTAAATTGCAAATACTTCATATTTTGAATGTTCCAGATTATCTAAAACTTGTAAAGCTGTTATTATCGAAACCTCGTGCTCAGGGCTGTGTCCTCCGAAAGCTAAAATCACTTTTTTTTTCATTTTCTAGTTAGTAACAGTTAAATCACTCTGAGTCATTATTTAACTTAGCAAAACCTTTATAACGCAAGCTGTCATCAAATTAAAATTGTGTTCAAAATTGAGAGAACGCCGCTTTTTTTAAAATTTGGTAATTACACTAGCAGACAATACTCAATATCTTTTCTTTAACGTAGATTGATTTTTTAATCTCACCTTTAATGTATTTGCTGATTGATTCATTCTGTTTTACAAGCTCTATTAACTCACTTTCACTAGCTTCATTTTTTAGTGTCAAGGTTCCTCTTACTTTTCCATTTATTTGCACAACTATTTTTATATCTCTTACACTTGAAATTGATCCATCATAATCAGGCCATTTTTCTAAGTGTATTGAGTTATCATTTCCTAAGAGGTTCCACAAATGGTCTGTCAAAAATGGAGCAAATGGAGCCATTAGTTTTAGGAATTTTTCCCAGACATCCCTACTTATACTTTCTTCCTCTTGAAGAAAATTGCTAAATTCCATAAACTTCGCCACAGCAGTATTGTAGCTTAAACTTTCTATATCCGTCGTAATTTTTTTAACCAATTCATTTACTCGTTGTTTTTGGGTTATACTTTCGTAGTCTTCTGAAACCTTATCGGATAACTCAGCAACCCGATTTAAAAATCTAAAGACCCCATTTTCTGTCCTATCATTCCATGGTTTAGCTTCTTCGTACGGACCCATGAACATTTCATACATCCTAATAGTATCAGCACTATATTTTTCTATCTCATCTATCGGGTTTATGACATTGTTCCACCTTTTGCTCATCTTTCTTCTGTCCGATCCGAGTATAAGTCCCATATGTCTCATTTTTGTAAATGGTTCAGAGAAGTTAATATATCCGCAGTCATAAAGAAACTTTGTAAGAAATCTTGAATAAAGTAGATGTAGAACAGTGTGCTCAGCTCCAATCATATAGATGTCAGCAGGTGACCAAAGATTAGTTTGATTATAGGTACTTTCAAGCATTTCTAAAGCTTCGTTGTCGTTTTTTTCTTTACAATACTCAATAAGGTCTTCAATAGTGGAAACCTTAAGCATTACTCCATCATAATACTTCTCAATGAACTTCAGTTCTTGTGTTACTTCTAAGCTGATGCTTCTCAAAGTTAATTCCACATTGTTTTTTCTTAGTTTTGTATAACCGCTGTCTTTTTGTTCTGTAGTTATTAATTCATAATTGTTTTTGATCAACGAGTCTATAACACTTTTTAAATGGTGAGAAGATGCAACCACATCGATTTCTGATAACTGCTTGTAAGGACCACCATTTATAATTGATACTGCTAAAGGTCCAAAGAACGCATAATTTAGGTCTTTAAGTAAGGCTGCAACTTCCTTTGCTGTCTCCCATATCTCGTTGTTTCTGGGACTATTATATCTAGGTAGTAGTTTCGGCATGGAGAACGCAGCAAATTGATTACTAACGTCTGTGTATCTCAAAAAGTACCAACTGCTATCTACGAAAGTGTCCATTGTGTCTGATTCTCTAAACGCATCGGTGCCAAAAATTGGGCATTTCACCCCTTGATTAAATGTTTTAGATAGTTTAATTGGTGATTCTCCCGTTGGTTTAAAGTTTACATCCACTGGAAGCAGTACGGGAAGATCTCTTTCGTTTACCGGAAAAATTCCTGGATATGGCGAGTTGTTCTTTATGTTTATGTAAGCATACAACTCTGGGAATCCGTTTGGTAGATCTTGATTATTGAAATGTCCCATGTTTTCAAAATCTACAAACATAGCTATGTCTTTAAACAATTTCTTCCAAAATTCTTGAGATTTTTGTTTTATCACATAATCATCTTTAGAATTTATTATTATCAACTCATCAACATTTTTAGAAATAGAAGCAACATTTAAGTCTTTTGTTGCATTGAAGAAATCTTTTAATGCATTTAAACTTTCTGAGGTATACAAGTGATCGTCAACTGTCTCATCCATCTTTGGTGTGGCTGGGGCTAAAGCAATAATCTTTGCCAATTTGAATTTTTCGGCCAATTTAAAAGCCAGCAGACCGCCGAGTGAGTGGCCGACCACTACGACTTTTTCATTCTGATCGAAAGCTTTTAGATAATTTTCGATGATAAAGTTTTCCCATTCTACAAAACTTGGTGCTAATGGATTAGGTAGATCAGGTAAATATACTTTGTGTCCAAGCTTTGTCATTTCTTTTTCAAAATCTATTCTCCATCCTTTCCTGCCGCTGCTGCCAAATCCATGTAAGAATAGTACGTTCAATTTATCTTTTGGTACGTAACCATAACCCTCCTTTTCAGCTTTTGGAGAGTAAATGATTGGTATTGGAGCTCCCCAGTATCTTTGTCTAGAAACTAACCAGTCCCTAATCTTGAACATTGTTTCCTTTCTACCCAAATTTTTGTCTATGACCCAATTTTGCATTTTTTCAATTGCAGTTTTTGAGTCAAGTCCGCTAAATTCTCTAGAGTTAATAAGTCTCCCGTAGCCTGTAAATAATTCATCATCTTTTTCTCCTTCATTTTTATCGTCATTTTGTATTACCTTTCTAATTGGTATTTGATGTCTTTTTGCAAACTCATAATCTCTTTCATCATGTGCAGGCACTGCCATTATTGCTCCAGTCCCGTAATTTATTAGAACATAGTCTGCAACATAGATGGGAATCAAATCACCGCTAAAAGGATTTAAAGCTCTCAACCCTTTAATTTCTATTCCTGTCTTTTCTTTTTGAGTCTGTCTTTCTAAGCTGGTTTTGTTCGTTGATTCAGAAATGTATCGTTTTACCTCATCCCAATTTTGAATTTTGTTTTTAAGAGCTTCTAAGATTTCATGTTCTGGAGCTACAACACAAAAGGTTGCACCAAAGATTGTATCAATTCTAGTAGTAAAAATTTCCAAACACCCAACAATTTCTTTTTCTTTTAAGTCCGTCTCAGAAGTTTCTCTTACTGAGATCTTTAAGCCGTCCTTAGTTGACTTACTTAATAGGTTATCGTTACCATTGCTATGTATATTCTTCAGCAAAAGGCTATTATTTGTTTGTGGTATTACTTGATCTGGGATAACGTCATTGATTTCGACGATGTTAAACTTTATCCTGGTCCCGTAACTTTTACCAATCCAATTTTTTTGCTGTTGTTTTGTTCCTCTTGGCCAATCTAGTTTTTCTAAATCAGAATCGAGTCTGTCAGCATAATCCGTTATCCTAAAAAACCATTGTTCCATTTCTTTTTGTACCACCTCAGAATCACATCTCTCGCATTTCCCGTCAATCACCTGCTCATTAGCCAGGACTGTTTTACAACCAATACACCAGTTCACTGGAGCCTTTTTTTTGTAAGCTTTACCTTTTTTGAAAAGTTCTAAGAAAATCCATTGTGTCCATTTATAGTAGTCAGGACGATGCGTTCCTATTTCTTTCGACCAGTCAACACTAATACCTAGTCTATCTATTTGGTATATAAAGTTTTTAATTGCATTCTCAGTTGACTGTTGTGGTGGAGTTCCCGTTTTTATTGCATAGTTTTCTGCAGGTAGTCCAAACGCATCCCATCCCATTGGAAACAAAACCTTGTATCCTTTCATTCTATAGTATCTGGCCATAATATCATTTGCTACCATCCCCTCAGCGTGTCCTACGTGCAGACCAGATCCGGAAGGGTACGGAAATGAGTACAACGAGTAGTATTTCTTATCGCCTGCGTTCAGATTCTGGGTCGAATATACATTACACTCCCTCCACCTTCTTAGTAATTCCTGTTCTATCTGTTTTGGTTTGTATTTATACATCTGTTTAACCACTAAGTACTCTACCGTGCGATTTTATAATAATTCCATTCTGTTTTGAAGAAAACAGCCCCTTTTTTCTTTACTTTTTTTCGAATTTGGACGTGTATTCCAGTAGGTTTTTCTTTTGCTTTTTGTAAATCACTGTTGCGGTCAGTACAAGAAAAAAATTAATTGAGAGAATTATGATTATATAAAAGGATTTAGGGTTTCTTTCAAAATAAATACTTTTACTAGCCTCTACAATTTTTTCACTTCGGTCATATATTGATATATCTAAAATTTTGCTTCCCTCAAAAAATGGATTTAGCTCTCTGAGATAATGAAATTTAAGTTTGTTAAGTCGTTTAGGAATTAGGGAGTATTTTAAGTCCTTATGTATGTATAAATTAGCAATTTCACTCTTTCCATTAACACGAATGTCATTGAATGTAATAAACCGATCGGTTGGATTGTCTACATATAGCTCTCCTGTAAAGTACTTGCCAGATTGCGTTTTATCTTCTGTTATGATTTGACCAATTAGACTTGGCGTTGTCTCATCTAGATTCAAAAAATTAGACATATCCCTTTTAGAAGGATTTATTTGTAGTTTTATATTCTCTGACAAAACATTTCTAAGTCCAAGCATGGGATCATAAAAAAACTTTGGATGAGCTAAACCCACCGTAAATCTGTCAAACCTAAAATTATTGAAATAGTCTACACCTGTTAAGTTTTCTAAAAATGTGTCCATAACAAGAATTTCTTTCCCGTCGGAAAAGCTACACCACACGTGTGGGTTTGATATGTCAATTTCTAGATAATTAGGATAAAGCAGGTATCCATAAAACATGTTAGCCTTGTATCCAAACATTTCCGCGATAGATATTTGGATGTAGCAGACCTCAAAAGAGTTTAGTGGACTTTGAGGATTTGTAAGCTTTTTCCATATTTCTCTGCCTGTTTCCCAATTTACTTTTAAAGACCTGCTCGATCCTGATTTTGATTTAATTAGGTTGTTAAGATCTAAAAACTTTTCAAAAAAAGTTACTTCATTCCTGCTAAAAATTTCTTTTATTTCCTGATAAATTGGTTCGTCTACGTCAATAAAAAAGTCGTACTTTGGCACTTCTGATAAAAAAATTTTTTGCTCATCTAATCTCAGAGTTGCTTCTACTTCGCCAATCATGTTAGAACCATTATTGCTGTGTACTATTAAGTAGTTATTTCCGAACTGGTTAATTACACCATAATCACCGATATTTAGTGATCTATAAACGACTTTCTCATAAGTACCAAATAGATTGATTATATATTTATTTGTTTTTTGATCAGTTTTTTGAATTGTAAAAGCAGATTTGATATCAAAAATTCTATCTTCACCAAATACCAAAAGTATTGGTTTTTTTTTATCAGTCTCGAGGTAATAAAACCTAAGATCCTCATTTTTAGAGAGTATTTTTGGATCGTGATACAACAATTTACCAAAACCCTTGTCAATTTTAATTTTTAAAACTTTTGTTGTGTAGCTTGCATTTTTGAATATTTCAGGAATGTAGATTTCTCTTATAGAACCACTTTCTCTAAATAATTTATTTGTAGTAAATTCTATTCTGATACTCAGATAACGACCTATATTTATCATTTTTTTATCATCAAAATCCATTTCCAAGTTGTAGTGACCACTGTCTTGAAGTAATAGATTCGACTTTACGATTTCATTAAACAGGTAGGCTTTAACCTGATCTATACCCATGAATGGTAATGAGACTGTATATTTGTCAATTAACATGGAGTTGTTAGGATTTTCAATATCTATGTACATATCACCTTTTGTTAAACCATTGGAATCTACAACTAACTCAATTCCAAGAAATTTAGGCATTGTCTCTAGGGCGTTTAACTTAACGCTTCTTAAATGTAAACTTATTGAAACTAACAATGTAAATAAAACAAAGATCAATATTTGAAGTTTTTTCATCACACGCATCTATTATTATATTTAACAGTTATGTTATCAAAAATAACTTTATTTTCCCTATACGA
>RFKV01000054.1 GCA_003694175.1 Candidatus Dojkabacteria bacterium
AGTAATTTACTATCTCAAACTTTTCAAATCTAAGCTTAAACGCATTTATGTTTTTTTTATTACTTAGATTTTCCAATTGAACCAGGTATTTGTTGTCTAGCTCAAATAAATTCGTAAATTTGATTGGTATATTTGAATAATCTTGGTCAAATTCCGAGCCACAAATTTTTAAAGTTTTTATTGAAATTAAATGAACTGAAGGATTTGTAAGATTCCTAAGAAACTCATCAAAGCCGAGCTCGTACACCCAAATTTGTGAAGCAATTTTTTTTGTATTTATCCAAATCATATCAATTAGTCTATTGTGGACATGAACCGAGTGTAAAACGTACATCCCAGGTTCCATCACTACTACAAACGTTCGTTAAACATCCAAATCCATTAAGAATGTTGCGACTCATGGGATCAGGATAAATCCTATTATCACAAGCAGTACCGTTTATCTCAGCGATTAACTCATATACTCGTTCAATTTTTTCAATTATGTTATCCGAGCTTCTTAAAACTTCCAAAATCATGTCTAGAATGACTTGAGGATCTGCAAATCTTCCTCTTGGATCAGTACATAAGTCTGAGAAAAAAAACTGAAAACCTATACCAATATTGTTTTCTCCACCACCAGTTAGCGTACTGTAACACTTCACCGAATCATTTACACCCAACAACCTAAATGTTGTACTTAAGATAGGTACAGCTAAAAACACCAAAGCAAACCCTAAAAAATATTTTGCTATCCTATCTCTAGCCTTAGCAAGTGCACCACCAGCATCTCTTGATATCATGTACTGATAGGCTACACCTAAAAGTAAAACAAATGAGAAAGTAGCAACGAGCGCCCAAATTGTATAAACTATCCTAACAAACCAAACCTCAATCTGCTGTAATGAAGGAGGTTTAAGATATGCAGGATATACTTTATTACCATCAACACAAACAAAAGACCCTTCATATTTTCCTGTGCCTGGCTCTGGGGTTAAACTTAGTAGATTACCCTTTTCATCAAAACACTGATAACTGCTTGGGTTATTTCCAGAAAAACCTTGAGCTAACACCCTTAGTTGATTAGTTTGAAGGGAAATTATTGAAACAATGAAACAAGAAATCACCAAAAATTCAGAGAAAAACCTCCTCTTAGCTTGAGTAGGCAGAAAAATTTTTTGCATAAAACCTACTTTATACAAAGCTTTTAACTCATTTCAATTTCTTTCTATTAAGTATGTCTTCCAAAGAAAAACTCTGACAAATTAAACCTTAAACCACCAAGTTCAAAACTTTCTAGAACCGTACCATAAACATCAAACACCAAAAAAGGTATAACAAGTTAACTTACATAAAACAAAACCTAAACCTAAGTATCCAATGAGCATCCAAATTATGTAAGGAAGCACAACATTAAACAAGAAAACCATATCAAATTTTTAAATAATTACTGTACGAAATACAAATTGTACTGATACCAGTTACTCCGGATTACATAAACCTCGTAAATAGATCAGCAACACTTCTGTCAAAAGTACCTTTGCTGTCCACTTTGACTTTGACCAGTTAGTTCAATTATTATCTAACAAACTATCTTTAAATGTATCAATGACTCGAATACCAGAACTCTCTCCTACGTTCAGCGCACCACTCGCGTTGAAAAACGCGATTACCAATACAAGACCCACAATTCCAACAAACAAAGCAGCAATACCTGCAAACACAGTCTTTATTGCTGCCCTGGCTTGCTCTACACTTTCCTTTTCTCCCTCACTTCGGATGTATTTTAGAGCAGCTTTTACTATGACGTAAATAGCCACACCTACTATCCCAACAAAGACTAGCTGCAATGCAAACCTTATAAGATTAGCAGCATCACTAGCTGCACCCTCAACAATCGCACTGTCATTGCCTCCAGCACAAAAACTTGACGCAACCGAATTAATTAACGGAAACAATTTACACAAAACGTTTCCTGAACTTCCTTGATTATTTGAACCAGCAGCAGATAACTCAACAGGTAAAACAACCCTAAACTCGTTTGAAAAAACATTTACATCTACCGTAAAAAAACCTGGCCAAAACAAAAACACAAATACTAAAGGAATTATCGATAGGAACTTTTTTACAAATTTTTTCATACGACTTAACACTAACCAAATAAATAATAGATTTAGATGAATGGTATGTCAATATTTTTAATTGCTTCTGGTTTTTCTATCTCTATTTGAGTTGGTACCTTTAAAAAGTTTAAAACTAAAACATAACCGATTACCCCTACAAAAAAAATCACAATACCGTATAACACACCTTTAATCGCTTTTTTTGAATTTTCCAACAACTGTGTATCACTACCTTCACTCCTTATTATGTTAACTACTGCCCTTATAATTACAAAAACCCCTAATATAGCCAATCCCACAAATATCAACGACACGAACCATTCTGCAAACTTACTCCCTGACGACAATATGCTTGCACCATCGACCATACCGTCAGGGCAACCTAATATTTGACACGCTGTCTTCTGCTCTAAGTTATTTCCATCATCCATTAAGCATTTTATAACCTGGCTCTTTTACAATATATTTCAAAAGACTCCAAACTTCAAATTTTAACCGCCAAAACATATTTTATCTGCATCTGCACCTTCCCTGAGCGCCGCTTGAAAATAGAATTCATAATCTCCGGAACTTTCGCAACTACTAAACATCTTAGGCCATTCAAAAATATTTCCCACCCCAAGTAGTGCACCTACCAAGCTTAAAATGAATGGGACCAAAATCGAGAAGATCAAACCCAAAAAGTTATACCGCACCTTTTTTATCACATTTTTGACATTCTCTTCAGAATCACCTTTTGTAATCATTTGAGCGGATAAAGTAACAAACCTAAATAAAAATATAACCAATACAAATACTGACAGGACTCCACCGACAAAAGACAGCCAACTTAGAATTGTTGCATAACTTGGATCAAAACCAGAACTAGGAATTGGAAACACGGGTACTCTTATAGGCTCAAGCACACTCCCAATCTCGTCGGGAAGTATTCCTTGATTTTTCTGTACAAACATAAAAATATTGTTCATAAGCTCTAACATAATCATAATTTAGTTAATAACAATAGTAGATCCAGCTGGTTGATCACCTATGACTATAAGTTCATTAAGTCCAGGTATTCCAAATATAGAAAGAATAACCTGTATTATAAATATACCTCCCCAAGCTAACGCAAATCCAGTAATTGTGTTTATCACTGATTTGGAAACCTTATCTAAACCTTCAGCTTTAGGTAAATCTATCACACCAACTTTAATCCCTCGAGCCAATGCTATAAATGAAACTATCGCTAGATAGGTTTGAATACCGAGCGTAATCCACCCAAAAATACTATCTGTACGAATATTTACTTTAGTTCCAAAAAAATTAAAAGAAGAATAAAACCTTCTCAACTCTTCTTCACTAAATCCACTATTCCCCTCTCTACATTTGTTTATGCAACAATCTAAGGAAGGCTCGAGTATTCTTTTTGATATACAATCAAAATTAGGGATGTAACAATTCGTATCTTCATTAGAAGAACAAGGTCTATTACAACTTTGCTTTAACTCAGAACACGCAGAAGCAAATGTTTCAACTGTAAAGTAACTTGTAGCAATCAACCATCCAAATCCAAAAATGGACGCATACGATAATACCAGCAAAATAAGTTTTTTCATAAAACCGACAAACCACCTTGAACTCCTAGTAAGCCGGAAACAAAGTTCATTATTGTTGGAGCGAGGACAGCCAAAGCGAAACCCACTATAGCTGCTATTATAGTATTTCTAGCACTTTTCACTTTATTGTCATTATCTCCTGCCGTAAGGTAAGTTGCTGCCCCAACAAATAACATAACTGCAAAACCAATTAAAAAGAACGGTCTTACCAGCTGTGCAGCCAAATTAACGATGTCTTCTCCTGATTCAAACCTAGTCGGATTAGGAATCCTAGGAATAAAACCTCCAGCACTTGCACTAACTTTTTTTACTGTGAAAATAAGAAAAATGGCAGTAGAGGTAAACACAAAAATGATTTTTTTTGAACTTATCAAACTAATAACGGCTTTCATACGTATCCAAAACATTTATATAGTTCAAGGTTATCATCTAAGTTTTCAGTTTTCAAGCACACGAACACACAAAGCGTATAAAAATTAGAGCAGCCGGACTTGGCTGCTCTAATTGCATTGATAGTTGGAGAATATTGTAGTTTACATCATCTCCTCACTATCAAGTCCGGCCTTTCCCTTCTCCTCCTCCTTCGGTAATTCGTAAACCACTGCCTCGGTGGTTAATAGCATCATTGCAACAGAGGCGGCATTTTCCAAAGCACTTCTGGTCACCTTAACCGGATCGATTATTCCAGCCTCTATCATATCTACCAATTTATCATTCCTAGCATCGTAACCTATACCATTCTTTATGTCCTTTATGTAGACTGCTGGCTCTTTGCCTGCATTAATCAAAATCTGTCTAAAAGGTGCCTCCAGTGCCTTTCTAATTATATTCAAACCAATTTTCTGGTCCTCTGAGGATGCATTGACACTATCAAGGGCTTTTGTAGACTCTAACAAAGCAACTCCACCACCAGCAACAACACCCTCTTCTATAGCTGCCCGAGTTGCGTGTAGTGCATCATCTACTCTATCCCTTCTCTCCTTTGTCTCAACCTCGGTAGCCCCTCCAACCTCTAAAACTGCAACCCCGCCCGTCAACTTGGCCAATCTCTCCTGGAGCTTTTCTCTATCATAATCAGAAGTTACAGTCTCAACCTCTCTTTTGATTGCAGATACTCTAGACTCTATAGCTTTCTTATCTCCTTTGCCATTTATTATAGTGGTGTCTTCTTTAGTCACCTTAACCATTTCAGCCCTTCCAAAATCAGACACCTCCATCTTTTCTATACTCCTCCCCAACTCGTCAGTAATAAAGGTTGCCCCAGTAAGTATTGCAATGTCTTCAAGCATTGCCTTTCTGCGATCTCCAAATGCTGGTGCCTTTACAGCCACTGCATTCAGATTCCCTTTTAATTTGTTAATTATCAGATTTGCCAATGCATCACCATCTACATCCTCAGCAATAATCACAACGTCTCTCGTTCCTGAAATAACCAGTTTTTCCAATGCGGTAAAAAGCTCTTTTGGCGAGGAGATCTTTTTATCAGTTACCAAAATAGCAGCGTTTTTAATGACTACAGTTTGATCCTCTGAGTTAACTGCGAAATATGGGGAAATATAACCTTTATCAAACTGCATCCCTTCTACATATCTTTCTACCAAACCAAAAGTTTGACCATCTTCAACAGTTACTACTCCACCGTGTCCTACTTTATCAAGTATATTTGCCAATGTTCTTCCTATCTCACTATCTCCATTGGCTGAGATTGTTGCCACCCTCTCATAATCTTCTTTTCCATTGACTGGCTTAGCTGAAGACCTGAGAAATTCAACAACAGCTCTTACACCCTTCTCTATACCTAGTCTAATTTCCATTGGATTAGCACCTGCCGCTACTGTTTTGAATCCCTCCTCAACAATTGCTTGAGCTAAAACTATTGCTGTCGTAGTCCCATCTCCCGCGGAATCAACGGTTTTGCTCGCAGCCTCAATAAGCATTTTTGCACCCATGTTTTCTATTCTGTCCTGTAGTTCAATCTCCTTGGCTATAGAAACACCATCCTTAGTCCAATGTGGAACCCCAAAAGACTTCTCCAACGCAACATTTCTTCCCTTAGGTCCTAAAGTAACCTTGACTGCGTTTGCTAATTTGTCAACGCCAGCCTTTAATTTTCTTCTGGCTGACTCACCAAACTGAACATTCTTTGACATATTACAAAAAATCTAACAAATAAGATATAAATTTAAAATGTAATATTCTGTTTTTTTAATCGCTTAAGTTAACTTGTCTCCTTACAGCTTAGCTGTTGACGAGAATAGCAAGTATATCCTGCTCCCTCATCAGTAAATAAGTTTCACCATCCAACTCCACCTCTTCAGGAGAATATTTCTTAAACAAGACCATCTGGCCAACCTCAACGCTAAACGGAACTCTTTCACCCTTCTCATTTAATTTACCAGCACCTAAAGCAATTATTTCACCTTTTTGAGGTCTTTCAGACTTAGAGCTGGATTGAAGTATAAGGCCAGAAGGAGTTGACTCTTCCTCCTTTGATGGTTTTACCAGTATATACTCGCCAACCGGCTTAATTTTGTTGTGTTTTACGTCTGACATACCTTACTATAAATAACAAGTAAATTAATAACTTTGACTTACTTATACCTAACTTATCAGTGTAGCAGGCAATTTGATAAGTTGCTAACTCTCTTAATTATAACGAACTTGACTCGTTTGTCAACAGTTTAAATTTTGATTTTTAAATTTTCTATTTCCTAATTGTTAATCTTCAACTCTAATTAAAACTCTAGAACGGTCAGTAGGTATAAAATACAATGTGTTAGGAAGTAATGCAGGTTTAAAGTTTAACCTATATGAATCTACATTTTCTATGCGCCCAATAATTTCGGTTGCGTTTTGGTATGGTAATCCTTTTATACTTTCAAATATAGCATTCTCGTCTATCTTTAAAACTAAGTCACCTATCAAACTAACCTCAACTAGAAAATTATCACCATTCTTCAATATGCTTTCTACCGATGGTCTCAAACCGGAAGAGGGTGAATATTTTTTATCATCACCTAGCAAACTATTGATATATGACAAAGATGAATCATGTAGAGACTTTATCGATATTTTCGGCAACCTAGCGGATATAGAAGCTGAGACATTAAAACTTCCATCTTCCGAAACTTCACCTATTTTTGGTGAAACCTCATAGTTTTCGTTAAAGTACTCCAAATACTCATCAAACGAGATCTCATCTTTAGCAATTAAAGCTTTAACTTTTCGTTTTGCTAATTCTTTGGCTTCCTTACCTAATTCCTTTTTCACATTTTCAAAATCTTCTTCAAGTACCTTGTATACTTCCTTTGACATACCACCTGTAATATCTCTGAAAACCCTACCAGCAGACTTAGTCAAATCCTTCCACTCAGGTAAGTCTATCAAAAAATTATCATCACCTTCAGATACAATCAAATTCCCCTCAGAACCAATATTTAAGGCTTCTATAGGAACGTCATCAATAAACTGAGGCAATCTTTCTCCCAGCTCATTTGCAGAAACAGCAGGTACCTTAACATCTTTTATTAAAACGTATACTTTTTTGTCTCTGGATGAGACTACTTTTGTTCCTGCTGCTAAATTCATTTCTTTGTCTGTCAAATTGTATATAGTTATAACACCCTTTGCTTTCGTTCCTTCTAAACTTTTTTTTGATACGTTGGCGGTTTTAGATAATGAGACACTTTCTACTTCGACAAATGAATACCCTGAGTTTACCAAGCCATCTTGTCCTAGTTGCGGACTTTCCTTGTCTAAGGTAAGTTTTAGAGTATATTTGTCATATACTGCCTGCTTTTTAAAACTCAAAAATAAATCAACTACAGTAACTTGATTTATAACAAAATAAGCCGACGCTAATAACAAAGAAAGAAATAACGTTACTAGCAAACCATATCTAAAAAACTTTCTTTTTTTGCTAATTGATAAGTCTTCTCCATTACTGGTACTGGCTCTTAGAAAATTTTGAAAACTACCCTGCGAATCAACTACATCTTTTTTATTTTTAAAAAAACTAAAAAAACGACTAAACCAGTTGCTTTTACGTCTTTTCGACAATACTTTACTAAGATCACTTCCAGTCATTTGTTTTCTTTTTTGCTCAAAAGTACTTTCAAGATCACTGATTATACCATTTTTAGCAAATAACATTTTCACATCTTGACCGACATAAAAAACAGAATTAGATTTTAAGTCAATCTTTTTAATGTCCGAAATAGTATTATGTCCAATATTATCTAAATCTGTGCTTATAAAGTGACCTGTTGATTCTTTATTTTCTTGTTCTTGTTTTTTCGGACTTTCAGAAACGGGAAGATTAGTTGAACTAATTTCCTGTAATTCATACAATCTCACTTTGTCTTTTTCTTCATTAATTAGGTCTACATTTTGGTTTTTATACTCATCTAAAAAAGATTCTTGTTTGCGTATTTCAGAAAAGGTTCGTTTTTCGGCAACTGTCCATAAGTCTAGAGTAATTTGACTAACTTTTCTCACAACCACCAATCCAACTCTTTGGATCAACTTTAAACCATACTCATCCTCGGTAACGCAAATTATAACTTTCTTTTTTGACTTTGAAATCTTCTTAATCAGAAAGAAATTAGTTGTACCCACAAATATTTCTGAATCAACAGGAAAGACTAATATCATGTAGTTGTTTGAGCTTGATTCAATTGCACTAATAACTTTAAAGATTGTGTCATTTATTGAAAAAAATCTTTTTTCAGCTTGAGCAATCATTTTAGTCTAGAGTAATACCTAGAAAGAGAAACTACAGCAACATCGGACAGTGAATTAAGAAACTTGGTTTTGTCGACAAACCCTTTGATTTTGTTTGGGAAGAGAAAATTAAACCTTGGAAACTTAACAAAGTTTAGATTTTTTTGCCAAGGATAACTCAACATTATCTCTTGAATATTTGGTAACAAAGAACCTCCACCACAGAAGAAAAAGTTATATGGAATCTCGTTATCGTCTGAAATATTTTTTAGTGCTATTTCTAATGCTTCAGCCCATATCCTTACTGGGTCCTCTAATTGACTGCAAATCTCTTTGCTTTGACTTTGCTTTAAGCTTTGGTTTGAGTAACTTATCTTCATTTTTTCCGCTTCATCAAAACTTATAGAGAAATAATCCTGCAATACGTTTGTAAACGCTCGACCTCCAATGCTAAACATTCTCGTACCTTTAAACTCTCCCTTAGACACCACTGCTACATCGGTAGTACCGCCACCCACATCAACTATCACACAATTTTCTTGTAAATTAGAATCAATATCCAAATTTCTACAGATAGCAAATGGTTCAACCACTAAAGCATGTCTTGTAAAACGAAAATGTTCCGCGATCTTTCTGATTGAGTCGATATGTAATTTGGGAGCATAAGAGAGAAAATAAGAAAAACACACTGAAGAGCCAGACAAACCAATAGGATCAGACACTTCTTGATTGTCTATTTTAACTGATATTATTTCCGAGTCTACTTCTTCTATTGAGCCCAAAGGCAAACATGCTTCCTCGCACAAACTGTCTTTAACTGCTTCAAAGACCTGACTAAGTGAATCATTCCTCATCTTTTCAAACTCTAGTTGAGATATTTTCTGTGCTGGTTTGTCTCTTTCTATCTCAACTTCCAAAGTTGTACCTAGTACCAACTCTCCCGATATCCCAAATATCACCTTGGAAGGAAGACTAACTTCCAAACTTTTAGCTGCATCACGTAAAGCAATACCCGTTGCTTCATCTATCTTTTCTATAATTGATTTAAGATTACTTGCAATACCTGACTTTACCGAACTTCTAGATTGTGGTAATTTACAATAACCAACAACTTCGGTAATTTCGTTATTTGGTATACACAAAGCCACTTTTAAATTTTCTGTCCCAATATCTATTGATAAATAAGTCTCTTTTTTTTGAAAAGGCATAACAATCAGGAATAAACTCCAATATCCTCTGGTATAAACTGCCTGAAGTTGTCCTTAGTGATTACAAATTTTTTTCCTTGTCCCTGAACAATTCTTAATGCTGTTTTTCTGGCTAGATCCATTAATGTCCTTTCCAATTGACGAACACCCGCATCAAAACCTAATGGCCTAATAACCAAAGGCCAAACATCTTCTTCAAAACTCAAAACTTCAGGACTTAACCCTGCAGCTTCTAATACTTTAGGCAACAAATAGTTTTTAGCGATTATAATCTTTTCATTGTCACTATAACTTCCAAATCTGATTACTTCTAGCCTGTCTAGCAAAGCAGCAGAAATTCCACCTAGATTGTTTGCTGTGGTTATAAAAATTACTCTAGATAAGTCAACAGGATAATCTATATACTTGTCCATAAATGAAGAGTTCTGTTCTGGATCGAGAATTTCAAGTAAAGCTGCCATCACGTCTGCCCGTAAACCTGAGTCACTACTAACTTTATCTATTTCATCGAGCAATATTACTGGATTCATGGTTTTTGCTCTGACAAGCGACTTTATTATTTGTCCTGGTTCAGAATTCGGCTCACCTCGATTTAGCCCTCTAATTTCTGTAATACTTCCAAGACCTCCAAGCGCAATTCTTATAAACTCCCTTCTTAATGCTATTGCAATTGCTTTAGCAATTGAAGTTTTACCTACGCCCTGTATACCTACAAAACACAATACCGGAGCGTTTGAAGAATTTCCCCTCCTAGTTCTCATTCTTTCTACTATATCATCACTACTCCCTCTATTAGTATCAGCTTTAAAATTTTTTAGTTTTAAAACAGCTAGATATTCCAACACTCTTTGTTTTACTTGCTCTAAACCGTAATTATATTTGTCTAGAATTGATCTGGCTTGATCCAGCTCTATTTGTTCATCAGAGTAAACATTCCAAGGAATTGAACATACCCAATCAATGTATTGTGATATAGACTCGAACTCCTCCGAAAATTTACCTGCTTGCTCAACTTTTATCAGCCTTGATATCATAGATATACACTTCTGTCGAAGACCACCTGGGAGATGCTTTGTCAAAACTATCTTAGAAACTAAATTTCTTATTTCAGGGGAATACTTGCTCATACTAAAAGTATATATGTCGCAGAGATGCATTTCAACACACAAACCTGGGATATCCTCAAAGAGAAGCCATCTCAGAAAACGAACAAACTATCAGGATACTGTACTAAAATTTTTTGTTCTACTTAAATATTCTTCGTATCTGTTTGGCTATTATCTTTTTGATTAGTACCAATTGAAACCACTACCGAAGATAAGTTAACTGATGAGTCAAATTCAACACCATCAGGCAGTATGATGTCCCCGAAGGTTATCACAGAATCTGTAGTGGATAAAGTCGATATATCTACTTCCAAGTAACTTGGAAGATTTTTAGGCAAAGATTGAACTAAAACGCTATCCTCGTTAAACAAAAGAAAACCAAGTCCAGCTTTCTCCGCAGGAGATTCCCCAACAAAATGAATTGGCACCTTCGCTTGCATCTTTTTTTCTAAATTCGGTTTGTAAAAATCTACGTTTAAGGGGACCATCGTGACTGGATGTCTATAGACATTTTTCAACACAACAGAATAATTCTGCTCGCCAACCGTAACATCAAAAAAGGTACTAGTCCCATAAGTTTTCTCAATTTTTAAAAGATCGTTTAAAGGCATTTGAATATAAATAGTCTCAAACCCTGGCCCATAAATAGATCCAGTAACAAGACCCTGTTTTCTTAATGATTTACATTTTTTACCTAAAACTTTTCTTACTTCTATCTCCATGAATAGTTTGTAAAATCTATTAAATTAATGACAGCAACCAAAACAAGCTCAAAGCACCTTATTTGTTTTGTCTTGTTCCTTATATCCTTGTATTTGTATTGCTGTACTGCACTGCATTGTTCTGCAATGGAGAATTATACAAATAATAAAAAATTATTCAAGTTTTAGCCAAAGCAGATACCACCTACAATTCCTAATTCTTAAATCTAAATAAGAGTGAAAGAAAATATTAATTAAGGAAATCTAAAATAGTTTACCTACTAAACAGTTTATTTAATAAAATAACATCTGAGATTAATTTAC
>RFKV01000055.1 GCA_003694175.1 Candidatus Dojkabacteria bacterium
CACTACGTTTTAACAGTTAGATTATATTTATGACAAGAAAATTAGCTATAAATGGTTTCGGTAGAATTGGGAGACTTGTTTTTCGAGCACTACTTGAAAAAGGCTTCTTGGATCAAAAGATTGAATTAGTTGCTGTGAATGATGTTGTGCCTGCAGACAACCTTGCATATCTACTGAAGTTTGATACAGTTCATGGAAGAATTAAACATACCATAAACACAATTTCTAACGACACAATTGAAGTCGTGAGCGAGAACGGCTTAAAATCTAGTTTTAAAACGTTAAATTTGAAAGTTAAACCAAGCGAGCTACCATGGTCACAACTTGGCGTAGACATTGTAGTTGAATCAACAGGACTATTCACAAAAAAAGTAGATGCAGAGGGTCATTTAATTGCTGGAGCAAAAAAAGTAATAATATCTGCTCCAAGTGATGAAGATGTTAAAACTATAATAATGGGAGTTAATCACGATGAATACAATGGTGAAACCTTAGTATCCAATGCAAGTTGTACAACTAACTGCTTAGCAGCAATTGTACACGTGTTGCTGAAGGAGGGTATTGGTATTGATGAAGGACTTATGACAACCGCACATGCTTACACTGCAAGTCAGCCAATAGTAGACGGACCAAGCAAAAAAGATTTCAGAGATGGGAGAGCTGGTGCAGTAAATATAATTCCAGCATCAACAGGTGCTGCTAAAGCAATTGGATTAGTTATCCCAAAAATGAAGGGTAGACTAACTGGTATGGCTTTAAGGGTACCTGTATCTGATGTATCTGTTGTGGATCTAACTTTTAGAAGCTCAAAAGAAACAAGTTTAGCTGAGATCAACGTAGCGATGAAAAAAGCAAGCGATACTTATCTTAAAGGAATTCTAAACTATACGGAAGAGCCAGTTGTCTCATCAGACTTCATTCATGATCCCGCTTCATGTACATATGATGCAACTGCAAGCATAGAGCTCAACTCAAGATTTTTCAAACTGATCGCTTGGTATGACAATGAATGGGGATACTCAAATAGGATTGTTGATCTGATAAATCTAATCTTAGAAAAATCCAAAGCTAACTGATAAAAAAAACCATTATTTATTAGGTTTTTCGTTGCTTTTTTATAGATTAGTGGTCAAAGTTTTTAACAACGCAAAACCTTCACTGTAACTGTACTATTTATCAAGTAGCGTCTCGACAGTAGTATATCTAAAACAAAAACTCTACTCTCTTTATTTTTGCTTGATTAGAAAAACTTGAGTTAAAAATACCAAAACCAAGATCTAAAGTAGCACGTGCGAAATATTCACTCGATATATTTCTGACTTGGTGCACTAATATTGTTCGTTTGGTTTAGGGGAAAAAAATAGTAATTCTAATCGAACACAAGTCACAAAAACTCAATTAAAACAAGTAGTATTATAACAACGCGGCTATAACGTACACACAAACTGATAAGTCTCATGCTCGCCCACTCTCATCCATTGTAGTACAATAGTGCCGCTTTTGCGAGTTGTTTAGCCACTTGAGCCAACCCTATCCAATCAGGATTTCCGATAGCACCGCTGCTATTCCAGGGAGGCTCAGTGATAGTGATAATATCACCTAATGGTGCGATCCGGATAAAACCAGTTATATTATTTCGTGCAAGTAATTCCGATAATTGTCCATCATCCATTCTCTCAACCTCTTGTAAATATCTAACAGCTTCATCAGTCGAAAGATTTTGAAACGGCTGTGTAATATTCTGACTCACACATCTCATACACTCATCAAAATTAAATCCTAATGGTCCCTCTGTCAGATTTTGAAAGTACGTTTGTCCTTTTTCGTTGAAGCTGTTGAAGGAAGCTTGAGAATAATGAAAAAATTAACCAGAAAAGATCGCCTTAGGTTTTACATCTCTATATCCCTATTTAATTCTGCATCTGGTTGTAAAAACATAGTTTAAACACATAAATTGCAAACAAGTGTAACAAATAAGAAGATATCAGTCTACAAAACCTATCAGATTCTAATAATAATTCTAAATTTTTTATGATCAAGGAGTCTGTCCAGTCTATCAATTAAAACCGCATCGAATCTAATACTTAAAGTAATGCAACAAAACTAAAATCTACCAGCTCGATTGTCGTAATAAACGTAAGCTGTCTTTAATATTAATATTATTCTACCACCTACACCTGTAAAAACGAAATGCAGACGCCCTTGCCTTATTTCAGTTACTTCGATTGCGGATTCATCATCTCGTTGCGTCCCCCGGACAATTAGATAAGGTGGAGGTTTTGCAGTGTTTGAACAATTAGAACAACTAAATGGTACATCAATATTAACATCATTTTTTCCTTGGTCGCCAGTCGAAGCTTTTATATACACTACCGATGCGGGAACTAGAATTATTCCTTGAATAAATCTGCGAACAAAATCATGGCCTACCAAAAAAGTTATTACATCGTTGTACCCAAAACGCCTCTTCGCTAGTTTAATTATCTCACCCCTTCTTTCTTTATAATCTTTACAATGGTCCTCTGATAAATAATGCTTTGCAAAAACGTGTGGCGAAAGATTCTTATCAATTTCACTACACGCTTTCTCAACTTTTTGTAAATATTTCAGTACCGCCTTTGCTAACGCCTCTTCGAAGGATTCATAACTTTCAAAGGGCTTTGTTCCTGAAATTGGGAAAATGAATAAAACTTTAGGATCAACATGATAAACTTTTGATAGAAACAAATTTACCTTGCAAAATATATCAACCAACTATCCTTTCAATAGTCTTTCCATTTACTGATGGCGTAATAGAAAAGGAAACATTTTTGTCACTTGAATCTCTTGAATCTAACGAAATTTGAACTATATGATCCTGACTAAGACTTACTGTTAACTTTATATTCAATCTGTACGCTAAATACTTAACGCTCAGACTCTTCTCTTTCACTAGACCGAACTTAAACAATCTACAGTAAGTCAAATAACTAGTAAAATCCTCTCCAAGAGTTTGGGCAATCCCATGTATCAATCCTTGTACTTCACAATCTGAGTATTCTTCTTCCATTTTCTGACACATCAATTCAGCAACTATTTCTAAATCATGATTGGAAAAAAGAGAACTGTTGCACTCAACCTTTGTGAAATACCATAAACTAATCAACAACTCATCCAACTTAATATCAACATAATTTTGAAATCTCAATTTTGTTTTCATTATTCGAAAGTGTCATCAAGGACTGTGAAACAGCATCAGTTAAGTCACTATACTCACTTCGTAGGCGAACCACTTCAGAACTTTGATATGATTCACATGAGTGAAAAAACGATGATGTAAAGTCCCTGCTGTTTATAGTCTCAAATATGAAAATTGTAAATCTAAAGTGATCCAAACAGCTAAAGTTCATTCTATTATCAAGACCGTAAATAAAACCTCGGAGATTTTCACGCAGAAAACCCAATAAATCTATATCTTTTTTATTCGATTTTTAAGTTAACTCAAAACAACTTCAGTCAGGACCAAAAAAAAGTCAAGATCAATTTGCGAGCCATGCTCATCTTCTCTTGAATCAGTTTGGTAATTGTAACTTGAAGTTGCTGTACCTTCTCGTTTAGTGCAACTAGCGTTCACCAAAGAGACCATGCTGAATTGTAGCAAAAACTTTTTAGAATTAAATTAGTTTTTAAGTGTTATAAAATTATGTAAGCTAGACGACACAAACTCTAAAACAGTCACGCGTCCAACTCAGTGTTATTCACTCCTAATAGATTCAATCGCTTCAAGTTATAACCACAAATTTTTATCTAAATTGATTTCTAAAGTTATCGGACAGTGGTCCGACCCCATCACGAGATTCTTTATGTCCGCTGATAACAAAGCTTTTTCTAAGGTATTTGACACTCCAAAATAATCTATTCTCCATCCTATATTCTTTTCTCTGGCTTTAAAAAAATTACTCCACCAGGTATAATTTCCACCTTCATTATTAAAGTATCGAAATGTATCGATGAAACCGGACTTCAATAGCTTATCAAAACCCTCTCTTTCTTCATCTGTAAAACCAGCGTTATTTCTATTTTCGTTTGGACGGGCTAAATCTATTTCCTTATGAGCAACATTCATGTCTCCACAAAAAATCACAGGTTTATGTTTTTCTAAATCTTTTAGGTACACTAAAAAAGACGGGTCCCACACCGCATACCTAAACTTTAATCTCGATAAATCAGACTTTGAATTTGGTGTATAAACGTTAACTAAGTAAAAGTTATCGTACTCTAGTGTAATTACTCTGCCCTCTTTTGATGCATCTCCATACTCATCTTTTAGTTTTGAATCTAAAATACCCATGCCTTTAAACTGGTTTATTGGCTTAACCTTAGTGAAGATGGCAGTGCCGGCATAGCCTTTTCTTTCTGCAGGATTCCAAATGATATAGTATTCGCCAAGATCAAGTTCAACTTGCTCCGCTGTAGCTTTTATCTCTTGAACTGCAAACAAATCTGGATTCTCATCCCTTAAAAACTCAAGGAAACCCTTTTGTAAAACTGAGCGAATTCCGTTTACATTCCAACTTACAAGCTTCATTTATGGCAGACTTAACCCAAGTTAATTGTACATTAACACCAATTTTATCAGGAAAGATACCTCACAAACAAACTCATGTTGAACATTACGAATTAACTAAAAATTATACAAGAGATTTATAAGATCAACTTCCTGATATTTTTCTCAGGCTAATTATAAGAGTCTTTTTAACTTTAATTTCATCGATGTTTTATGCAAGTCAAGTTCTATGCAAGTTCTATGCAAGTAAACAAAATTACTAAGAGATTTGTGAGTGTGTGAAACTAAAAACTTGATCAAAAGAGTTTCTCTTGCTAGTATGTTATACTTAAAAGATTAATATTTAAATTTGATTCAACACTTACAAGACTATAGTACAATCTTAGCCTTAATAAATACGGTAAGCGTATTACTTAAAGCAATTAAAATTTTAACTTTTTAATATGGTCTATCTCGAGGTTTTTGTATTCTCCGTAATAATCGGGATTGTCTTAACAGCAGTCCTAGCCCCAATAGTCATAAAAATGCTATATAAGTTTAATTTTAAGGTCTCATATAGACTCATGAAAGACGGATCAAATGCAGAGTTTATAAAGATACATGGTCACAAAGTTAATACTCCCACATTGGGAGGAATTATGGTAGCTGTGAGCGTTTTTTTTGCAACCTTGCTGTTCTTGGAACCGAGCAACTTTAAAACATTTTTTTTGACCTTTTGGGTTGTGTTTTTCCTTTATGGCTTAGCTGATGGTCTGCTTGTTTATGGACGAAAGCTAAGTGCTAGGATGAAAAAGTTCGAACAAAGCTTTACTTGGAGATTATTCAAGTTACTTTTACTTTATTTAATAACTCTTGTTGTAATAAATTCTCTTATAAACTATATCGGCATAACAAGTATAAATTTTTTTGGTCTCACAGTTCAAATCACTCCGCTAGTACTTTTTTTTGGATCCTTTTGCGCTGCTGTAGCGATTTACGCCATGGAAATAACTGATGGAGCCGATGGTTTGGTAACAGGTCAATTTCTGGTAGCAATTGCAGCATACGCAGTTATTTCAGCAATACTTAAGCAGGAGTCTTTAGTTGCAATTACAGGGTTTGCTATAGGTAGCCTCTTGATTTATTTGTACTTTAATATAAATCCAGCTAGAGTGTTTATGGGGGGAACTGGTACTTTTCCTGTAGCTTTTTTAATAATCTCCCTAGCTTTAGTAACAGACACTGTAGACGTCCTTTTACTAATGGGATGTATATTCTGGGCAGAAGTACTCAGTTCTACTTTGCAAATTTTAAGTTTAAAATTCAGAAAAAAGAAATTATTCAAGATTGCACCTATTCATCATTATTTTGAAGCCATAGGTTGGCCTGAAACAAAAATGGTTCAACGTTTTTGGCTTTTTTCCATTATTTTTGCCGTTTTTTCACTTGCGTATTTTGTTGTTAGCAGATGAAAGAAAAGATTTAAAGTTAAGTCAACAAACAAAATATTTCTCTCCAATTTTAAAAAATTCGAGTCATAAGCGGAACTACGATTAAAGGAGTTGCTTTGTCACACTTTATTAAAAATATACTAAGCCTGTGCCAAGATAGTTAATCTAGTAAAACACATAACGATTTCATTGATTGAGCTCAACGAAAATACTTAAACTTGTTTATCGAATACCTCAGGATAAATCTTTTTTGTGAGGGGGGCAACTTCTCGTTTCAAGTGAGGGAAAGGAACACCCTCTCTGGCGGAGACATTTTCCAAAAACCAAAATACTCTTTCGCTGTGACCATACCCAAAATTTGGCGCCATTCCATACTCCATCATCTCAACATAATCTATGTCTAACCACTGAGCTTCTTCGTCACCTTCATCTCTAAGTCTTTGCTGTTGTAAAAACCTTTCGTATTGATCTATTGGATCATTCAATTCACTCCACCCATTCCCAAGTTCTGAACCCGCAACTATTGGCTGAAACCTCTCAACTACGCTGGGATTTACTGAACTTGGTTTTTGAAGTGGTGATAGATATTTGGGATGATTAATCAAAAATGCTGGACCAGATATTTTTCTTCTTACCTTTTTCCATAATGCGTCCACGCCTCTTGGTATATTGATATTCTCTTCAAATTGTATGTGATTTTTAGACATTAATTCCTTAACTTCTTCAATAGTTATGTTATAGATATGATCAATACCATACTCATCCTGGAATACATCGGCAAAGTCTATCTCCTCCCATCCTTTCGAAAAATCTACCTCATGCTCTCTAATTTGAAACTTGGTTTTACCATTGTAGACGGTATTAATTACATACTCAAACAACTCCTTAACAAGATTCATTCCATCTCTCCAATCTGCATAACTCCAGTAAAACTCCATAGCTACGTGCTCTGGAAGATGCTCATCTGAGAGACCCTCATTCCTAAACCTAGGCCCAATGTCATAAATCTTTTCAAAGCCTGCTCCTATCAGTCTTTTAAGAGGTAGCTCATGAGAAATTCTAAGATAAAACACTTCATCTATAGCCCTCATGTGAGTGGTGAAAGGTACTGCATCCCCTCCTCCAGGGATATGTTCAAGAACAGGTATGTTAATTTCGTAAAACCCCCTTTTATTTAGAAATTCTCTGTGCGCTTGCCAGAAAAGAGACCTTCTTTTCATTCTATCCATAACCTCCGGATGTATTTTCATATCAAGATACCTACGTCTAAATCTCTCTTCTTTATCTTCTAACTCTAAAGGAATAGGCCTTAAAGACTTGGCTAAGATTCTTAACTTTCTTGCTTGAATAGAAATTTCTCCTGACTTAGTTTTAATTAGTTCACCGACTAATTCTGCATAGTCTCCCTCGTCAAATAAATCCATCTCGTCAAATCCTAAATATTGAGCATATGAACTTGAAGTATCCAATGGCTCAACTAAATCCTTCTTTAAGTAAATTTGAATCTTACCGCTTTCATCGAGTAAATCCCAAAAACATATTGCACCATGTTTCCTTATAGAAAGAATTCTACCAGCTACAGTAAACTCCTTGCCCTTTAAATCTTCAAACCTTACTACTAAATCATTATTCTTTATATTTTTAAAAGACTTTGCAGGATAGGGATCAACACCAATCTCTCTTAACTTGTTCAACTTAGCAATTCTTACAGACCTTTGCCCTAATAAATCAGATGCAACTTGCATGATCTTTATTTTGTATCTTAACAACAAAGAGATTATACTAACAAAATTTGTCTATATCCAAAAAAATAAAAATCTAACTTCAAAAACGCTAACTACATCTATCTGCAAAATAAGCATACACTTCAAAACCTATGGAGTCTTTAGTTTTATTTTTATTGCAATCTTTCTTCAACAATTTGTACCTCTAAACTTAAACACATTATTCCTTGTCTTCATCAAAGTCTAAAAATATGAACTTTTCTTGTTTACTCCCCAATTGGATAATAATTTAATCAGCAGATTAGCTAAACTAAGATAGCTAAAGTTGTTTTAGAAAAATTTAGAAAAAACTATTACTTAAAACATTTTCAACTGCATTTTAACAAACTATTTAATTAAAAAGTGATTTATCAATGTATGCTCTTACCAGCTCAAAACACACACAAATTAATTAACCAATAAACCATAAGACAAAACAAAAAAATCTTGGCTTTAAA
The DNA here is from genome assembly GCA_003694175.1 of Candidatus Dojkabacteria bacterium. Lineage (GTDB taxonomy): Bacteria > Patescibacteriota > Dojkabacteria > J137 > J137 > J137. Next base: position 8,198 of record RFKV01000055.1, read on the forward strand.
GGCAGCTAAATTTTGACTTTAAGCTATTTCTATCAGCTAACATATAGTAAAATCTAACTTAAGGTTAAATCTTATTAAGACTTAAGCATATACGAACAATGAATACTGGCAATATAGTTCTTCCAACTGGAAGAGTTCTGATAATTGGTTCAGGCAATGTAGGGACTTCGATAGCATATTCTCTGCTTAACCAAGAGGTAGTTAAACACATTATGTTGTACGACATAGTAGAAGAAGTCGCTAAAGCAAATGCATATGATTTGCAAGATGCATCAAACTTTACGGAAGGTGTTAAAGTAAGCTTCGGAAACTACTCAGAACTAAATGATGGAGATGTTGTCATAATAACTTGTGGCTTAGCTCAAAAGAAAGGTCAAAGCAGACTTGATTTGCTTAAACAGAACGCATCAATAATAAAGGAAGTAGTTAACAATATAAAAAAAACAGGAAAAAAAGTGTTTGTAATTATGGTAACTAATCCTGTAGATGTACTTACTCAGATAGCAGTTGATGAGCTAAACCTCACTGACGGTATGGTCTTTGGCAGCGGAACCTACCTTGATTCGGGCAGGCTAAGGTTCATTATCTCAGAAAAGTTGAATGTAAATCCAATAAACGTTCACGCGTATGTTTTGGGTGAGCATGGTGACAGTTCTTTCCCAGTTCTTTCTTCTGCTAACATTGGAGGAATATGCTTGAAAAATTTAATACAAGTCACAGATGAATATTACGATGAATTAACTAAATTAGTAAGAGAAAAAGCATACAAGATCATTCAGGGCAAAAAAGCAACTTGTTTTGGAATTGGTGAGGCAATTGCAAAAATTGTTAAGTGTATACTAAGAGATGAAGAAAGAATATTCCCACTGAGTGTACCTCTAAGGGGCGAGTATGGAATCAATGGGATTTCAATGAGTATTCCCGTAAAACTATCTACAAAAGGATTTGAGCGTATTGGAGAAATAAGCCTGGATCACAAGGAACTTGAGCTTATGAAAAGAAGTGCAGACATTCTTAGAAAAAATCTTACAAGTGTTAGAGAAAACGTTACATAACCAAAGATACCTAGGGATAAATTAGCGACAAAAATACTTTTATTTCTTTAACATCATCTATTGATTATTAGTCACACGTAACCCACTAAAAAACGATTAGTCTCCTGGGATAAACTAAAAACAAATAGGAAAGCACCTGCCTGACTAGAACGATTCATTCTGGAGAATTTAAAGTTCAGAAAGAAACACTTAAAGGCTTAACAAGCAGTGAACGAGACTCGAACTCGCGACCTCTTCCTTGGCAAGGAAGCGTTCTACCAACTGAACTACCACTGCAACGTGTCGATTTTATTAGAAAAACCTTTTAAAAGCAACAAAACACTAAAGCCATATTGGGTAATTAAAGGAAAACAAAAGATGGAGAATCTTTTTTGGTATACTTTGTAGTAAAGATAACAAGAAAATGAAAAAGTTGGTAATATTGGATTCATTTGCATTAATATTTAGAGCTTATTACTCCTACCCTCAAACACTAACCTTACCCGATGGATCTCCAATCAATGCGGTCTACGGATTTACAAGACTTCTAATTGATACTTTAAAAAAATTTAAACCAAACTACCTTGTTGTTGTTTTTGACTCAGACAAACCAACCATTCGATCAACTGAGTTTGTTCAATACAAGGCAAATAGAAAAGAAACAGATTTAAACTTGATTAATCAGATACCAAAAGTGGAAAAAATAATAAAGACATTTGATCTACCGGTTTTGAAAGTAGATGGTTATGAGG
>RFKV01000007.1 GCA_003694175.1 Candidatus Dojkabacteria bacterium
CCACAAATCATCTTAATTTTTTCCGACTGTGTTCTTTAGCATTTAGAGTTTATAAAAAAACATATAGATGGCTTATGGTTTTAGCGATTTCGTCTATTTTGTCTTTATTAAACTACTTATCCAATCAATCAGAGTTTTGGGTTTTCATGACCTCATTTGTATGTACTTTAACTTTATTTAGTGTATTGATTTTAGATTTGAGATCAGAAATTTTGCGTTTGAAACATCAGGAATTGTAAACCAGATGTTTACATGTTCTTTTAAAGATAAATACAATACTTTCTTTGGAGTTGCTGAGTTGGTTTTTGTGTTGCTGTGTTATAATCTCCTCTAACACAAGAATTAGGAGCTCGTTTTTTCTGTTTGGCCTCATCGTCTAACGGTTAGGACACCAGATTCTCAATCTGGTAATCGGAGTTCGATTCTCCGTGAGGTCAGAAGCTTGCTTTTTATCCTAGTTTTTCTTACTGGTTTTGTAATTTATATTAGGTTCATACTTGGAAAAGTTGGACTTCACATTTTGCATGAATTTTTGTTGAAGTTAAACGCATCAATTCTTTAGATTATACATGGTTTGATTGAATAGTTTTATATTTTATCGCTTGAGGTTTAAGTGCTGTTGAACAATTAACTGCTGGGATGCTTTTAAAAACCTCAATATATCCACAAGCATTTTAGGTCTTTTTATTCCCTTAAAGTTTGACGTGTGAATCAATGACAAAGGTTCTCTAGCAACTTTACCTAAAACTTTGAATTTGTCTTCATCGATGAAATTTCGGATTATCAATATTTCTCTATCTATCTTGTATATATCCTGAATTAATTTTCTCATCGAATTGCTGGGTTATAACAAAATCTGCGTTTTTTATAACATACCTACTGTACTGTAATGTAAAAAAGTTTCTTTACCTATGTTCATTGGATCATATCCAATTACGTTTGTTTGTTCCATGGCAGCTAGATTAACTTAGTATGGTAATTGTACACAATTTTAAGGATTTCTCTGGCGACAACTCCTGCAAACCCATGGACAAAAGAATAATGACAGTGAATCTCGGTGATGTTGTGTTTGATAACTGTTTCTACTATTTACTTAACCAAACTGGACTCTTTTACTTCAAAACTAAAAAGTGGATATTTGAAAGTTTTAACAGTTAAAACGTTGATATTTTTTGAAAAATTATTATCTTCTACCCAAAGATGCGGTTTTTCGAAACCTAGGAAATATGTAGGTATGCCTAACCTCGAAAATGCATCTGAGAGCCTAAAAGCAAAATCCGCTTCCACACATACTAGGTGAGGCAACTACTAAAATTTTTCTGTTCATGTTTTGCTTTGTCTTAAAACTAAGACGTGTTATCAGTGACTAAAAGAAATTGGGCAACAGATCAAAAGGATCTGATGCACCAACGGGATAGTTTAGACTTAAAAACGGTTCACCAAAAGTTTTTTGAATTTGGAAGCAATAAACCCCTGCTCTAGCTTCAACATATTTAATTGTGTTCTCGTTATTATCTATAGTCTGTGTTCTGTTTGGATCAAGTTTAAATTGAGATTTGTAAGCCAATATACTTTCAAGTTTTTTATCAAAAGTGTCTGATATATAAACTATAACACTGGGTTTAAACTCATACCATAACATGTACGCAAAACATATTTTAGGTCTTTATTTTTCGTGCAACGTTTTATACATCTTCAACCCGCTTATTAACAGAGAGTCTCGTATAATTTTTGACGAATTTTCGTGGTCCGGATGTCTGGCAAAGTATAAGGTATAAATACCATATCTGGTTGATATTTTCTTACTACTTCGATAATTGCATCTTCGTTTTGTTTTGTATTCAAAAAAAAACAATTTGGAAAATTTAGAATTTCCCTGTACTTCACACCAAGTACATCTTTCGCATTTTCTACCTCTATCAACCTTTCTTCAACTGTACCTTTTATCGATAATTCAGATTTAGACAAATCAAGAATTGTGATGTCTTTACCTTTACTTGCAAGTTTTGTTTGCCGGTGCGCCTCCACAACCAAACTCAACATCATCCGGGTGTGCACCGATTGCCGATATATCGACTTTAGTTTGAGTTTTCGACATCTTTGTATTTTTTAATAAATTTAATTTTGTCAAACACTGTTATGTTACTAAATCACTTTATACAAATCTATAATTTACTTCTTGATGTTTTTTACTGTTCTACTTCAAGAAGAAGCTGACTAATATCGGAAATGTATGTAACTTCACATCTACTTGTACTTGTTTTTCCGGCAAGGAGATAATATATCAGTGTAAGTGGAGCACTTCCGCACATTTCTTCCATTAATAGCCTAAATTTATCAGGCTCTCTACCTTCTTCTCCTATACCTTTTTCATTTTTTCTTTTTTCAGTATTGTTTTTCCATTCTTCTAGCAATTTTGTGGGCACTGGGTTTTCGAATGAGAATATTAGTATAGGTATGTTCGGTCGGTCATTGGGTGGGAATAGTTTTCCACGTAATTCATCAACCTCTTTGGTATATGACAACTTAGTTACCCCAAACACGCCTCCTTTTATTGCGATTACGAGGGGACGTGCTGGTCCTTTAGGTACAAGTATTGTATTTGGATCTTCTTTATCGTCATATGGTCTTCTTATAACACTTTCAAGATTAATTTTCCAAAGTATTTTTCCAATATCTTCACCAGCTTTTTTTTGCTCTTTCCTTAATTTCTTTTAGGGTTTCCTGCTATTCGGATTCATTGAACAGATCAATAGTTGATCGATAAGGATAATCATTCGGTATAACCCCGAATTCTCTGGCTACAGCATAGGACACGTGTCCTGTATGTGGTCCCTTGCAATTTTCTATCGCGGTTTTAATCCTTTCAGCGTCTTGCGGATTATCAGTAAGCCATTGTGCCCATAGTACCTCTCGTAAAAGCATTGCTTTTGTTTCTTCTTGTAAACCGTCTACTAATTTTCTAACTTATCTTCGCTTGAATTCAATAACAGTGCAAAACTGGATAAGTATCCACCATTTTTGGCTGCCTTAGCTCTATCTAATGACAAAAAAGTCAAACTGCTGCCAGTGCCTAGTCCTAAAAGACGTGGTCCTGATAATACACTCAATTCAGGGGGAGCCCCCATTGAGGCCTACCTCCTCTAAAAGTTTCTTCCGTAAATAATCTGTAAATGCTAGGACACCATGTGGTTCAATTCTGATTCCTCCTTCTAGACGTTCCTTCAGACGGTTTATTAGACCATTTAGGTAATCTCCTCCAACACGTGGTGAAAACATAAGACGCAAAGCAGTACTAAAGTAGCCCCTCCCTAATTCGTATCCGTCCTTAACCCTATATCACTACTCCTCAGATAGAGATAGGGTTGATCAGCTGAATGGTGACAGTATACTACTCCTGATCCCAATCCTTCTGTTCGACTAACTATTAGTTCAGCTACTTGATATCTTATAAGTCCTCCGGCTGTAGAGGATTGATCATCAAAAAAAAAAAGTTCTTTTCCCGATTTTTTCAGCCAATAATTCTGGATCACATACGACTTCAATGCGTGACACTGCTTGCCCTTGCTCTAACACTAAATTTTCCATTTTTTATAGACACTAATAATAAAGTAACTCAAAATAAAATAGATTAGATTGACAAAGTGAATTAAATTGAAACTTTTGTTTTAAATTTTCTAC
>RFKV01000056.1 GCA_003694175.1 Candidatus Dojkabacteria bacterium
AAACTTAATGTTTAAATTCTTGAATTAAATAAATTATCAGCCAAATTTTTAACTCACATACTTCCCATACCACCATAAATCCACTCAGATATCCTCTGCAGCCACTTATGCTTAGTTCCAGCACTGACTCCACCCAAAACACTCCCCAAGACAACTCTTAAAAACCCAACTCTTCTGTACCTCCTTTCAGATGGAACGTACATTACATCTAAAATTCCAAATACAAAACCCATATTTTTGCTTCTTTGCACAAAATCAAAATCCTCTCCAACAATTAGCTCAGTGTTAAAACCTTTTAATCTTTCAAATACTGACTTTTTGATAATCATAAACTGACCATCAGCATCTGGACTTTTTGATTTCTGTCTTAATACTTTAGAAATATTCCAAATGCCATAGACAACTTTAAAAAAAATAGTCTTTTTAGCGGTATCAAAAAGCCCGCCAGCAATATCCAATCGACGTTGAAGAAACTTTCTCAAAGCTTCCTCCAAAAAATCTTCCTTCACCCTAATATCTGCATCCATAAATACCAACAGTTCATTATTAGCTGCAAAACCTCCATTATTTCTTCCTACCGAAGGTTTACCACCATCAATTACTTTGGCCCCATAACTTAGGGCTATTTGTCTTGTTTTGTCATTTGAAAATGCATCAGCAACAATAATTTCAAAGTTTTGATAGGTTTGTTTTTTTAAATCACTCAAAAGACTACCAATAAATCTTTCTTCGTTATAAGTCGGTATAACAACGCTGACACTTAACCTCTGAAAATCAGAACAAAAATTGTTCATTGTTTGTTCCCTACTTCTTCTCAAAAACAAACCAAACATAGACGGTCAAAAAAAGTAAAAAACAGGCTATAACACAATAAAAGCTCAATAGATTATACCAATCTCATTAGAACCTAGATTCAAGGATAAATAACATCCTTTTTTAAGTAGTCTCTCAATGCTTCTGGAATTTTTAAACTGCCATCAGATTGTTGATAATGCTCTAAAATCGCGATTAAAATTCTGTGCGTTACAGCGGTATCGTTTAGTGTATAAGCGTATCTTAGCCGACCATTCTCATCCCGATACTTAATATTTAATCTTCGTGCTTGGTAATCCGTTGTTATACTGTTTGACATCAATTCTGTGTAACACTGCTGGCTTGGTGTCCAAAATTCAACGTCATACTTTTTACACGCTGCATAGTATCCTAAATCACCAACACACATATTAATCACGTGATAAGGGATTTCCAATGTCTGAAGCAACCACTCATTCAAACTCAATAAATACTCATGCATCTGCCTTGCTTTTTCATCATCCGCCTCCATTATGATATTCATCTCAATTTTTTCGAACTGATGAGCTCTTTTAATTCCTCTGACATCCTTGCCCCAACTTCCAACTTCTGTTCTAAAACACGGGCTTTGGGCAGTTATTTTTATTGGCTTAGATAAGTCCAAAATCCTGTCAGCAAAGTAACAAAAATTACTTGGCTCACTTGATCCAACCAAAAACAAATCGCTTTCTGGATCCTCAGTATTTTTGCTCTCTACTTTATACACCTGATCGGCATCAGCCGGAAAATGAGAAGAACCATACAATGCCCTTTCTCTAACCAAAACCGGCACTATCAGAGGCGTAAACCCCTCTGAAATTAACTTCTTTAGCATTAAATCAAAAGTAGCATAAATCAATAACGCACCATCCCCTTTTAGAAAGTAAAATCTACTTCCTGAAACCTTGGCTCCAGCTTCAAGATCAAAAAGGCCCAACTTAGTGCCTATATCCCAATGCGGGACTGGACTAAACTCAGTATCTGCATTGGTACCACACATCGGCATGAACTTACCACTTTCTTCGCTCCTTCCAAGTTTTTCGCTTGAGAAATATCCCACGCCGGGATGCCACGCCTTAATTTCAACATTGTCTTCAGAACTTCTTCCATCAGGAACCTCGTTATAAGGTACATTTGGTATCCAATCTAGTATTTCTCTCCACCTCGACTCTATCCGTTTTAGATCAGCTTCTATTTGTGAAATTTCTTCCTTGAGGTTACTTAGTTTTTCCAATGTCTGCTGATCTGGCCTACTTTTCAATTGAGAGCTTATTTTATTCCTTTCGAAACGCAACAACTCAACCTTGTGTATTAAGGAACTTCTGTCGTCGTCAAGTTTTAACCACTCATCAACATTTACCTTGCTCGAATCTGCCCTACCAATTTTAATTAGATCTCTAATCTTATCGATATTTTTCCTAATATAGTCAATATCTAACATGTTAAAATTTTAACCAATTGTTGATTATACACGGTTTTAAAGGTAAATTTGTTGTAATGAATATATAAACTTTCTTCAAGGTACAAGTTTAGTTTGATTATATGAATATATTGAATGTAAAATGTTTTAGATAAATTTTGTTGTTATTTATTCCATGTATAAGATCCCATCAAACATTGAAAAAAAAGGTTTTTGGAACGTGGATGGCCTGGAGAACAAAAACGTTTTCCTTAGAAGCTGTTTAAACGTTTCTGTAGACAAGTACGGTAATTTATTAGATGAGTCAAGGCTTAAAGAGTCTATTCAATCAATAGTTGAATTAGCCTTTAAGTCAAAAAGCCTGATTGTCTGCGGACATCTTGGTAGACCAAAATCTTGTGAACAAAATTTAAGTTTTAAAAAAAATGTACTTCCTTGGATAACGGAGAATCTAAACTCTAAGGGTTTCAACGTAATCTTTGCTGAAAGTCTATCTGATATACCTCCGAAAGATCAAAGAAATAAATCAAACATATATTTACTTGAAAACATCAGGTTTTTTAAGGGTGAGGAATCAAACGATAGAAAGGAGATGATTAAGTTTGCAGAAAGCTTAGCGGAAACCTCGGATATTTTTGTAAACGACGCTTTTGCAGACTATAGAGTATCCGCCAGCACATACGAAATTGCTAAATTACTGCCAAGCTATATTGGTAGATCATTTATGAAAGAAATCGAGGCGCTATCAAAGTTTTACGATCCACCAAGGCCGTTTTTGTGCGTCTTGGGAGGGGCAAAGTTGAGTGAGAAGTTAGAATTTTTAACAACACTGGCAGAAATTTCTGACAAGGTTTTGATTGGTGGGGCCATGGCTTACACCTTGTTGAAAGCTAAAGGAATTAATATTGGTAAATCATTATACGAAGAGGATAAAGTATCACTGGCGAGAGAATTGATTAAAAAGCATAGTCAAAAGATGCTGTTGCCAGTTGATCACGTGATCTCGCTGGAGTTTAGTCATTCTTCTCAAGTGACTGTAACAAAGAGCGCAGAGGTACCGAACGAATACTTTGCGATTGATATTGGGCCAAAAACATTAGAAAAATATCTTGAAGAAATCTCGAATGCAAAAAGTATCCTTTGGAATGGACCAATGGGTGTATACGAATGGCCTCAATCAAGTACCGGTACTAGCCAAATAGGTGAATCAATAGTGAAAAATAAAGAAGCATTTAAGCTCGCTGGAGGTGGAGATACCATCGCAGCGATTAACATGTTTTCTCTAAGCGGTTTTGACCACATCTCAATGGGTGGTGGGGCCATGCTTGTTTTTTTCTCATGCGACAAATTTGATACTATTGATGTAATTGTGAATCAATATAGTTAAAATCTAACCAAAAAATCAAAACAAAAAATTTACTATAGACTTTAGAAAGATAAGTATGAAAAAAATTGGATTGGTTGTTTCAGGTGGAGACGCACAAGGTCTGAACGCTGTAATATATGCCGCAGTAACAGTTGGATTAAAAAATAGCGCTCAAATTTATGGTTTCATTAAGGGCTTCGAAGGTATTCTAGATCAGAAATACTTAATACTTGACTTGAACAATATTAAAGGAATATCAAACCTTGGAGGTTGCATTCTTGGCTCAACCAACCATGGAAGATTTGCAGCAAAAGCAGGAGAAAACGTAACTATGCAAATTCCTAGTGAAGTAATAAAGCAAACTATCGATAATTTATCTAATTTAGGAATAGAGTCATTAATTGTTGTTGGAGGAGACGGAACTTTGAGTGCTGCATCACAACTTGCCGAACACGGTGTACGTGTGGTCGGTGTTCCTAAATCAATAGACAATGACCTTTATGGAACCGATCAAACTTTTGGATTCAACACAGCTGTTCAAATAGCTACTGACATGATTGACAGAATCCATACTACGGCACAGGCGCACGATAGAATATTTTTTATTGAAACAATGGGAAGGTACTCTGGATGGATTGCAATAGACGCAGGTATAGCTGGTGGAGCTGATGCTATACTAGTGCCAGAGATAAAATTTGATTATGATAAACTTGTGAGGTTTTTAATTGACAGAAGGAATAAAAACATGAACTATACGATAATAGTAGTTGGGGAGGGGGCTTTATCAATCGATGAAAGTAAAAACATAAAAAGAACTGAGAAGGCCGGATCAATGGCTAAACTTGCAGGGACAAGCGAGAGAATAATGAAAAGAGTCGAACAAATAATACCAAACACGTTTGATATGAGAAACGTAGTTTTAGGACATATTCAAAGGGGTGGTACCCCAACCGCTTTTGATAGAATCCTGGCAAAAAGTTATGGAGTTGAAGCTATGAAAGCAGCATTAGATGGTGAAGCTAATGTGATTATTTCGCTTCAAGGCCAAACTTTTACAAGGATAGATATTGCAAAAGCTGTTTCTCACACTAAACTTGTCCCACTAGACAGTATAAAAATAAATGTAGCAAGACAACTAGGAATATTTCTTGGTGATTAAGATATTTTACTTTCTTTTTATTTTTTAAGTACTTGCAAGATGTTAATCCTAAATCTAAAAAACTATGAAGAATCAACTACTACACATCTTTGGAAGTTGCTTGACTCATTAAACACACTTGTTGAAGAAAGGCCTGACTTCAAAGAGAAACTTTTAATCGCACCTTCCATGGTTTTCCTTCTACTTGCAAAAGAAAGGTACCCAAACCTAAATTTTATATCTCAACATGTTGACGATAAAGAACAAGGAAGCACAACTGGTTGGACGCCTGCTGAAGTCTTAGTTTCAAATGGTATTAATTTTTCTTTGATAAACCATTCAGAGCATAGAGTACTACCCAAAAATTATGTGGATGAATTACAATCAAAAGGTATTAAAGTAATTGCATGCTGCGAAAATCTAGATGAGGCAGAAATTTTTTTAAAGTCTAAAGCTTGGGCGATAGCCTATGAGCCAAAAGATTTAATTGGTTCAGGTGTTTCAGTAACTAATAGATCAGAGGATGTCAAAAAATTTACAAAGGCTTTAAAAGGAAAAACGAAAGTTATAGTTGGAGCCGGAATCACGAAAGCAAGTGATATTAAAGCAAGTATCGAACTTGGAGCTGACGGTGTGCTAGTCGCTTCGGCTTTTGTTAAATCACAAGATCCTTACTCAAAAGGTTATGAATTGTTGAATGTATTTGGAGAAATAGATCCCGAAAAATGAATTATTAAATTAAAAAAAGACTGAAAACTTTTGGAAAAGCCTGATTGTTTAAGCATATTTAATCAAATGAAAAAAGTTAAAGTCAGATAAAGTATGAAGCCTAAGAAAGTAGTACTAATCATAATGGACGGTTGGGGAATTGCTCCACACTCAGAGTACAATGCTATTACAAACGCACGTACACCAAATTTTGATAGACTAGTGAGAGAATACCCTAACGTTAAACTCAAATCTGATGGATCATCTGTAGGTCTACCTGATGGTCAATTTGGTACGAGTGAAGTGAATCATTTGATAATAGGAGCTGGTAGAGTCATACTGCAGGATTTACCGAAGATAAATAATTCTATATTAGATGGAACCCTACAAACAAACGAAGCGTTGAATAAATCTATAGCTCATGCAATCAAAAATCAGTCCAGACTACATTTAGTCGGTATACTTTCAGATGGCGGTGTACATTCTCACATTTCTCACATGTTTGAGATTATAAGACTTGCAAAGAGTAAAGACTCAAATCTAAAAATATTTTTACACCTTTTCACAGATGGTAGGGATGTTGCACCTTTTTCAGCTGAGAAATATTTTAAACAACTGGATAGCTTTCTGGTTCAAGAAAACTTTAAAAGTGTTGAGATATCAACAATCCAGGGGAGAGTTTTTCTAGACAGGGATAGAGACTGGGCAAAAACCGAACAAGCATTTAGGTTGTTATACGATGGAGATATGATGCAAGTAAACAACTGGAAGTCAGCATTAAATCTTGCTTATAACCTTGGTGTTAGCTCAGATGAAAAAATAGGACAATACATAGTTAAAAAAGAAGGTCAAATAAAGAAAAATGATGCAATAATTTTTACCCACTTTAGGACTGATAGAATATATCAATTACTTAAAAGAATTCTTAACGAGAACATACCTAATCTGCAAATCACAACTCTAACAAAAGCAAGCGAAGAGTTTGAGTCACATGTAGATGTAGCATTTCCTAGAAATAAAGTAAAGAATACTCTAGCAGAAGTCGTTTCAAAAGCTGGAAAAACACAACTACACATAACAGAAACAGAAAAATATCCTCATCTAACTTTCTTTTTAAATGGAGAAAGAGAAGAACCCTTTCCACTTGAGGAATGGAAATTAATAGAATCAAATAGATTCGTTAAACCTAACTACGACTTAGAACCTAGTATGCAAAATTTTAATATTACCAAAGAAGTATTATCAAGCATCTCGAAGTGTTCTCATGATCTAGTTATAGTTAATTTGTGCAGTCCTGATATGGTAGGACATACGGGAAATTTCCACGCTGCGGTAGTTTCAGCTGAATCTGTAGACTTTTGTGTTGGCAGAATTTATGAAGAAATAAAAAAGAACTTTGAAGAATATGCTTTGATAGTGACAGCAGATCATGGAAACAGTGACATTATGTGGGATACTGAAAACAATCAACCACACACACAGCATACAAACTCTCCAGTTCCTTTTATATTGGTCTCAAACTTACCAGGCATTAAACTCAAACAAAGGGAAAGCCTACAGGATGTTGCTCCCACTATTCTTGAGTTGATGAAAATACCAAAACCAGAAGAAATGGAGGGCGAAAGCTTGATTTCAGTGAAATGAAGCTGTAAACCTAAATTAAACCCAGCGAAATGTATGTTCGCAAACTAATAAAAACTTAAATTTTCCTGATAAAATTGTAGATCGGTAGAAATTATGAAAAACTGGAAAAACGTTTTTTTAATGTTATTCATTTTAACGTCATTTCTGATTATTTCAGGAAGGACAGGTCCAGAAAACAGCAATGAAAGAAAGCCTGTAGTGGTTTCTCAACCCCGGTTGAACACACTAGACTCGACAAATCTACCAACGTTTTCTGAAAAATTTACTGAACTTAAGACTGAAATACTATTACCATCTAACCTGGAAAAAACGAGGATTTACAAGGGAGACAAAAATTTTAGAGTTAATTACAGAGGATGGCTTGCAAGTAATGGAAAAATTTTCGACCAGAATATAGCGTCCGGCAATAATGAAAACTTTATTGAATTAAATCCTAAGAATTTAATACCTGGATTTTTTCAGGGGGTGATTGGCATGAAAGTTGGTGAAATCAGAAGAATTTACATTCCCTCTAACTTAGGATACGGGGAATCAGAGACAGAGACGATACCCAAAAATTCAGATTTGATTTTTGACGTTGAATTAATTTCTTTTTAAAGGAAAATGACAGAAAATCCTTTTTTTGAAAAACCCATACCAAAAAAAGAAAATAAAGCAGCTGTTATAGTTACACTGCTTGCGTCTTGCTGTATAATGCTTCTTTTTTGTTGGTTTACAATTCTTGGACAAAACCAAGTTGAAGGCCCTTCGATGCAGCCTAACTTTTACTCAGGACAGTTGTTGTTTATAAGCAAAATTCCACAAATTTTTAACCTAGAGTATCAAAGGGGGGAAGTAATAATTTATCAAAAGCCAAATCATCCAGAATTTGTCAAAAGGATAATAGGATTACCTGGTGAAAAAGTTTCTATCAAAAATTGCTTTATCTACATCAATGGGAAAAAACTAATTGAAAGCTATTTACCCTCCGGACTATGTACTTTTGGCGGAAGCTTTGTACAGGACGGAGGAGATCCACTTGAAATCCCCTTAGGTCATTATTTTACCGTAGGTGACAATAGATCCAAAAGCAACGATAGCAGATTTGTAGAAATTGGATTCATAAAGAAAGAGTGGATAAAAGGTTCAGTCTTCTTTAGAGTCTGGCCCTTAGAAAATTTTGGCTTTATCAATCCTGGGAAGTACGAACTAATCTAAATGAAAAAATAAAAAAGAAAAATCAAATTAATTAAGTATTTAAAACATTGGATTTTAATTTGAACTTGACATGAAATTTACTCGAGTTCTTAACAATGAATGCAAAACTAAAGAAATTAGGGTAAAATTGCTTAACATAAATAACAAGAAGTCTCATTCTAAGCTCTTGCAACAATGAAAAAAGTAATGGCGATTGCTTTGAGTCTGACGACAGTTTCATTGGTGATTTTCTTCCTGATTAATTTTACACAAAATCAATACCCCATAGAAGGGAATTCACAACAGATGGACAGTACGCAGGTAGGAGACTCTACCCAAAAAAAAAGTGAAAAAGCAGAGGATTACAACTTCAGAGAGAGCCAAAAGATCAACGAAGATAACGACAATTTAAATCAATCTGATTTTGGCTCGGACAATAATCGATGTATAATCATAATAGACCAAAACAAATACGATGTTTCAAATCTTAAATACACACACACTGGAGGAAACATTTTCAAATGTGGACAAGATATGACCAAAGAATTTGAACAAAAACATCGTCTAAACTTAAAAATGATTGAAAAATATAAAGTTAAGTGATATGGAACCCGTTCCTGTACCTAAAAATGTTATTGACGCTGAATTTAAGCTTTTTGGCAGTTTCACTGTAAGCCAATTTCTGAAAATATTGGCGGGGGGACTTATTTCATTGGTGATTTTTTTTGTAGAAATAAACATATTGATTAAAGCTCCGATTATGCTATTAAGCATCGGTGTTGGCTTTCTTATGGCTTGGGTTCCTAGATTTAGCTTTTTGTTTTGGGGCTTTGTCAAAGCAATATTTATATCTCCTAGATACGTGTGGACAAGAGAAGGATACGTACCAGAGATTCTTATGGAACCACAAAAAACAAAAAAGTATGAAGATCTAAAGGTTTCTGTTTCTAAAAGTACTAAAAAAGTCGACATAAACAGTCTACCTCTTGCGGAAATTCTCTCTCAAGGATCAAAGGTAAAAACCTCTGCGAAAGATCCAAGTACTGATTTACTTAGCAACGATCCTCTCGAAATTAGTTATCTGTCTCCAGGTTCTTCAGAAATTATCAATAAATACTTCGAACAATACCAAAAAAATGAAGAAGCTAAAGAGAGTTTAAATAATAAAAATCTGAATACAAACACACAATCTTTAAGCGACAGAACATCAGGCGAAGCATCACTTATTAAAAAAAGGAAATTGCCAACAAATGCCAAAGAACTGGCAGCTGAAATAAAAAGGCTTAAGTTTGAACTTTTTAAACTTAAAAAAGATGCCAACTACACAGCTAACGAAAAAAAGATTATCGATCAAATAAATGAGCTATACAGAGAAATCAAACTTTTAATAAGTAAACAAGATACCAACAATCTACCAAATACTTCAATACAAAACCAAACTAAGACTAATAACACAGAAGGTAAAGAAGTATTTGGTATTGTTGTAAATAAAACTAATATTCCAGTAGGTGAATCTAAGGTGATTTTTATAAGTCAAAATGGTGAAAAAATCGAAACAATTACTGGGACTGATGGGAAATTTTCAACTCATAAAAAACTACCATTTGGAGAATATTCAGTCAGTATTGAAAAACCTGGTATGAAATTTCACAGCTATAAAATTACGATTGGAACCGAGGTACTACCCGCTTTTAAGTTTAGAGAAAGATGATCTTTAAAATCTGATATAATTTTGAGGAAATAAGTGCCGAAGTGGTGGAATGGTAGACACTGCGGACTTAAAATCCGTTGCTCGATGGAGCGTGAGGGTTCGAGTCCCTCCTTCGGTATGATTTATTTTTGTTTTGTTCATTATGAGAAATATCGTTAAGTTATTAATTGTAGTGGTAGGTTTTGCTTTAGTCACATCTATATTGCTACAAAACAAAAGCGGAGGTTTAGGAGCGGTGTTTGGCGGATCATCCGGAGGGGAAACCTATAGATCAAAAAGAGGTTTAGAAAGATTTTTACAAAATTCCTCTATAATTCTAGCAGTGATTTTTGCACTGCTTTCCTTAGCTTTCTTTGTGGTTGAAGATTAATAATTTGGCGTGTCCAAGTTTTTACTATTACTTGAGAAACTATTTTATTTAGCTAGAGATTTCCTTTGGAGCTATCCTGACCTGTTCTTAGGTAGAGAGTCGCTAGTTTTTCGTTTATCAAAAATCTACAAAAAACTTATACCCTTATCCCATATTTTAGTTTCATTTTCCCTGACCATCCTAATCATTAGCTTTATAACGTCAACTCCCTTAAGATTATATATCACGTTAAACAGAGAAAAGACACTAGTTGAAGGTGTAATAACTGGTGCTAATGAATTTGGTGAGACAAATAAAATTACTAGCATAAATCCCATCATTTCTTCAAGCCTTCAAGCAGAAAGAGACATCGTAGAATTGATTTATGAGCCACTGCTTAAGGTTGTATTTAAGGCACAACCTGGGGATAAGTTTGATCAGGAGTTTAGACTATACTTGGCAAAAGAAATAAATACGTTTGCAACAGGTGCGGAATATCAAATAGTACTTAGAGACGATGTATATTGGCATGATGGAACTAAATTTTCAGTTGATGATGTCATAGCAACTTTTGACCTGGTTGCATCACTATCAACCCCAAATGCAAACTCACAAGTATTATCGCAGATGTTATGGGAACCTGTTGGAAACAGTATAAGGATATGCACAAAAGTAACTCAACAATCAAAGTCTTGCAGCGAACCAGGAGAAAAACCCTTTTTCTCAAATTTTTTGGAACTGATTTCCGTCAAAATATTACCGAAACATAAAATTGGCGATATAAACAGAGCAAATTTTGATAGCAGTATACCTGAGATATTTAGGTCACCTATCGGAACTGGCCCATACAAGTTTTCAGGCGTGAGCGAAAATAGCGTGAATTTGACGTATAACGATCTTTATTATCAAAAAGATTTCAAACCCGGCATCAAAAGTATCCAGTTCAAATTTTTTAAGTCGATTGAAAAAGCCTTAAATGCACTCAAAGCTTCCGAAATACATTCATTCGCAACTCCATCGTCAGAATTTAAGAGAGAGATGTCATCATTTCCGAATATTTCCCTAAACGTAAGTCCCGTATTATATAACCAGTATTGGGCTATCTATATAAATCTCAGGAAAGATCCTCTAGGCAACCCTATTGGCTCTAAAGCGCTGCAGGACCCTAAAGTTCGCCAAGCATTACATTATGCGTTGAATCGTGAAGAAATGATTAGCATATCAATGGATTCTCTGGGTAAACCTGCTAGCGGTCCTATACCTTCAATCTCTTCATTTTTCAACCCTGAGGTGGATTTTAGTGAGTACAACATCAAAAAAGCTGAAGAACTTTTAGATGAAGCAGGTTGGTATAGATTTAGTACAAATAAGTATAGGGTGAATGAAGCAGGAGAGGAACTATATTTCAAACTCTATTTTGTAGATTCTATAGACAGAAGAAATCTTGCAAACTACATAAAAATTGCATATGAAAGAGTGGGAATAAAAGTGGATATATCAAGCAATGAGAGGTCTTTTGGATTAACTCTACAAGAGCTCAACAGTCAATACTTAAATAAGGGCCTTTTTGATGCAGTAATCTATGGAGTTTCTACTTTTATTGATCCTGATAGATTTGAACTTTTTCATTCTTCTCAATCAAAGTATCCCGGTCTAAACATTTCTGGATACATAAGTTCAGAAGTTTCAAAAGTAGTTGGTCAAAAAAATGGAAAAAAAGATGTAGTAGACGTTCCGAAGGTAGACAAAATTTTGGAGGAGGCCAGATCATTAGATCCCGTTGAACTGTATAATATCAGAAAGGATAGGTATTACGAATTTCAAAAAATTTTACATAAAGATATGCCTTTAGTGTTTCTGTTTCATCCACAGTTTATTTACTATACCAACAAAAAAGTTGTAAACGTAAACTTATCAAGAGTAAACTCAATAGAAGAGCGCTTTTTAAATATTTCTGATTTCATATTAGTGGAGTGATATCAGTAATTAAAGATAGACAAGACTATAACAATCTAATACAAGCATGCGAGATATCAAAAAAGATACTAAGGGTAGTAGTTTCACAAGTTAAAGAAGGAAACACTCCTTTTGAAATAAACGAACTGACAAAAAGTCTTTGTAAACAATATAATTGCAAGCCAGCGTTCTTTGGCGTTAAAGGTCCTAAGGGCCCTTTCCCAGGATACCTCTGTATTTCAACCAACGATGAAGTTTTACACGGGGTTCCTCTCTCGAAGAGGGAGTTTAAATCTGGCGATGTTGTAAAAGTTGACTTTGGATTATATGCCTATGGTATGTATACAGACCATTGTGTTAACGTAATTGTTGGTGATGTTTCCGAGCAAGTTAAGAAACTTGTTGAGATCTCAAAGTTGTGTATTGAAAAAGGTATAGAAAATGCCATTTCAGGAGGATGGACAGGTGATATTTCAAATGCAATGGAAACTGTCTGTAAATTATCAAAAGTAGACTTCGTTAAAACTTTTTGTGGTCACGGCATAGGTAAAAAATTACACATGGATCCAGAAGTACTAACATATGGTGAAAGAGGAACTGGAACCAAACTTATTGAAGGCATGGTTTTAACGATTGAAAATCAGATCACATCAGGATCTGCAGACCTCTACTTAGACAAAGACGGGTGGACCCTAAAAACTAAAGACGGAAGCTTAGCATTTATGACAGAACACATGATAATTATCCGAAAAAAACAAGCTGAAGTACTAACTAGAATTTGACAATGCTCTAACTGCAAAATCATAATAGAATTTCACAAAAAAGAAAAAAACTTTTCAAAACCTTGCAGCCGTATAGTGACTGTAAAAGATGTCTTCGGCAATTAACTCTCCTGCTTCATAAACTTTTCTTAAAAATGATCCTTTAAATCTCCCATATCCAAAATCATCCCACTTTTTCCAATCTAACAACTCTACTTTCCTTTCAGGCTGTTGAGAACTTGTTAAAACACTTACTCTTTTATACTCATAACCATTTTCTTGCCATCTATCAACTTTTAGCATAATTGGAAACTTTGTATTATTTATAAATTTCAAATCAATCTTAGGATGTGTTTGATACGCGGCATCTACTAGATTTAGTGGATAAGGCCATTCATAGGATGGCACATTTATTGAATGCCACCATCTTTCTGTTATTAGTAAGCCACTTTCTAAAGCTGCCCTAAATATTGTGGTTGAAGAGTTGCAAATACCAAAATCTATTGGCTTGTGGCTTTTTGTTACCCAACCACCATTGACAAATGTGGGTCTAAGGGCATTGAAAAATGAGAATTCTTCTCCAGGCTCAACCACAAAACCGTTTATTTCGTCAAGACCTATACGAGCACTGACCATCGATGGATTGATTACTACTACACCATTGTTTTGGTTAAAAACTGAAATCCTCGTTTCTCCAAAACCTAAAACCTTGGTGAAGTCATACACCTTTAGATTTGGATTGTTGTACCATTCCGGGTACTTTTCTTCCAGTGAAATAAATTGATAAGCGTTTTTTGAGTTTAGATAAGCCAGTATTACATCAACTGTAAGATCACTGGATAGATACACACCTTTGGAAAAATTTCTAAATACATAAACTTTTCCGTTATCATATCTTACGTCTCCTGGATCAAAAGGTTTCACTATCCTCTGTACTGAGTCTCGTATTAACGAATCTAATAGCTCTTTATTGTACATTAGCCACACATCATGCTGTGGGTTGTAGTCAAGCGAGGCCAGAATTTGGTCTTTTGAATCTAGGAAATATAATTGCTGTTGTAAATTTGATATACCATTTAAATAAATCTTACAATAAAAGTACAAATTGCTAATAAATTCATTTGTTCCCAAATAAATGGTTATATTTCCTTTAGATGCTATAAATTTTTTAATTTGAGAATTTATCGAGTAGATCTCATCTGGACTTACGTAATAACTATCTTTTCCACAGTTTTTGATATTACCATTAGCATCAATATATGGTGCATTTGATAATTCAGTTGTTAAGTTTAACTTAGGCAGTAGATCATTTATATCAACAAATAACAAAGAATTGATTAATTCGTTTAAGCGAGCTTTATCAAATAAATTCAAAAATTCAAATAAAGTTTTAATAAAATTACCTTTACCAAAATTTTTTAGTTTTTCTACGTCAACACTAAACTTAATGTCGGCAATATTGAGAAATTTATCTTCCCCATATACTCTGAACCTAAACTCATTAGAACCTGCTAAATTGGTAGTCAGAACTAAATCAACTAAATTAGCCCCATCCAAAGTATCTATATCCATTAAGGATAAGTCACGACCATAGATTTTAATCCCGGGAGGCAGCTTATTTTTTAACGCAATGTTTGAAATCCCAAATATTGTTGCAGAAACCAGTAGAAAAGCAAATGCAAAAACAATAAGTGTAGATAAAACAAAATTAAGTAAGCTATCTTTTCTTTTTTTTCTATTTCTAAACATCTAAAATCCAACAAATACTCTCAATGAATCCTATGAAGTGTAAAACGTTTTTTTTATAATTTCAAATTATCACAATCTCCAATTTAAGAAATAAATTAGACTATACTAAACTGCTTATTATGGTATAATTCGGGCATGAAGTTTTTAGGAGAAGATAAGATCAAAGACTGTACCGTCTTGGTGAGGACGAATTTTGATATGGATCTTGATAATGGTACGGTCGTAGATAATACCCCAATCTTAGCAATCCTGCCTACTTTAGAATTTCTGATAAAAGGAAATAACAGGATAGTAATTTTATCGAGCCTGGGAGATTTTACTGGTGAGGCTAGAGATGAAAGTAGTCTCTTGCCAGTGAGATTCGAAATAGCTAGACAAATTGGAAAAACTGTCAAATTTGTTTCAGCAAGTAATCCAGTAAACTCAATAAAGTATATGGTTCCGACAGATGTTTTGCTGATCGAAAATCTTTTTTTTCACAATGAAGAGCTACCGACGACGTCAGAAGAGCAAAGATTAAGTTTTTTTAAGCCTTTTTTGGATTTTTGTAATGTCTATATAGATGAAAGTTTTGGTGTAGATGAAAATTTGTCATCTGTGTCTTGGCTGAAAAAAAAGTTTAAAAACGTGTACTATGGGATTCAATACCAAAAAGAGCTAAAAGTATCTAAATCAATCAGTTCTTACCCAAGTCCCAAAATTGCAATATTAGGTGGTGAGTTGACAAGTTCTAAATTAAACCTAATGATTAGAAACACAGGTAAGTTCGATAAGTTTTTGCTTGGTGGTTTCCTTGCAAAAGCAATTATTGACTTCATTGAAAAAGGAAGTACTTTTGGGAGTTTCACTAATGAAATAGCACGTGTAGTAGAAAAAATACAAAACAAGGAAATTGATGTTTTGCTACCAATTGATCACATCTGCACAGATACAAGTAACAATTCAGTTGAAGTTCAAACTCAATCTTGTCCAAATGAATATGAACCTAAAGATATTGGGCCTAACACCCTAATTTTGTTTAGGGAAGTTATTGAAATGGCTGAAACAATTTTATGGTGCGGTCCTATGGGAGCATATAAAGATGAAAGATTTAACATTGGTACGGAAGCCATAGGCGAATATATTGCACTTTCTGCTTCAAGAAAGGCTAACAAAATAGCTTGTGGGAAAATTACCTTAGAATCTATATCAAAATTAAAGATAAAACATAAAAGATTCACACACCTTTCTCTAGCTGAAGACAAGTTCCTAGACCTAATTTGATTTCTCAGTTATGGAACACAACACTGACCTCAAACTGAACCAACAGGCAATACGTCCAAGATGTTGATTCCAATAATTCTCAGGATGACAATGCTAAATATCAAAACTACTAGACCGGTAAAGAGTTGAATCAAATTCTCCCTAGCTTTTTTTACAGCTTCTTCTTCCCCCTTCATATATTGCAAGCCAGCTATTATTAATAAAACCAACGCTATACCTCCCACTACCCCAAAAATAATACGTATTACCCCTGTAATAATTCCCAAAGGTGAAGGATCAACACATCCTATTGCCGTCCAGACACCACCTTGTTCTACACATTTTTTACATTGTAAATACCCCTCACTTCCACCTACTCCATTCGGAGAATTGTTTGTTCCAGAATATATACAGGCTTGAGTCAGAGATGCATTATTGGCTACAGAAGACAATTTTCTTACAGGTGATTTTGGGCTGGAACCACTCCCACCTCTTCCTCCACCAGTGCCACTTCTAACAGCGTCTGGATCACAAACTATAGCCTGACTAGTACCCTCTTCTAAACCTATTATTTCCCCTGCAGAATAACATTTCCTACATTCATTATCTTTATTTACGTACAGATCTTCACTTAAAACAACTTTTTTATCATCAGTCAAAGTGCATCCCGATTTTTCAGCACAAACAAAACCAGAACCATTGTTGTCGACCTTACTTACTCCGACTTCATTAATTAGGTCTCCGATTGGAATTCCTTGTACATAAAGAGGCCCATTCTCACCCACCTCTTCACCGTGTGTTATCACATAACCATACGGCTCATCTGTAACTTGGTTTTGCCCAAAGATATTTTTATTGACTCGTTCTCTTTCTTCTTTGGGATTACCATTTTTGATTTTAAGTACAAGCTCCTTACTACCATCTTTATTTTTAATATGGTACTCACAAGCATCATAATATTCATAAATAAGATACTGCGGTCCTGGATCACGACAACAAATTAAAGAAATTTCTGTTCTATCTTGATAATTAGGATTAAAAAGGGTACCTCCATACCTAACCGTGGCTCTATAGCCCTTTGGACAACAACCCCATGCTGTAATACCATCTTCTGAAGTACCCTTGGATGGTATTAATCCTTGCGGGCACACCCTTACAGCCATTCTATTTCCTATTTTAAAATCAACGCCTAGTACACCAAAGATAGTTATTAACTGTCCAGAAAACTTGCTTGGATCATAACAAATATTCATCCAATCATTAGGGTATTTGTTTTTTAAAGCTTCAACAAAATAATCCATCGACATTCCACCATAAAATTCTAGACTTTCTGAAGCCGCAAGATTAATGTTTCCGGGAGGGCATTTGCCGTAGTTTGGCGTACAGTTCTTTCCAAAGCCTGCAACTGGTTGCACAATTATCTTTTCTGTTGGTTGAGGTCCTGTCTGTTGAGCCGACAAAATACGTACAAAGCTAATCGTGACTAGTACACAAAAGGAAATAACCAATACGAAATAAAGTTTTATGTTAACTTTGTATCGCAGTTTCATATACTTACTAAAGCTGTAAATGTTAATATATCAGTGTATACACCTTGAGGGACTGACGATGATGATTTGGCTGATACTTCTAAAGCCACTCTGTTTGATAAACCTGTTCTTGCCGATACATTAGAGCGAAAGATTTCAGCAGGAGGTGATAGAGCTCCAGGAACCATTCCTACATAACCGGGAGTTAATGAATTGAAAGGGGGAGTAGGTACAAAGCTACCAAACTCAGCAACACCCAAACTACTTATCCTAAGGCCATAACCACTTGGAACACTGACTGAATTTAGATTTCCATTTACAGACTCAATGTAATTACTTCCTGCAACTAAACCTCCCGTTAAGTTGGATCGACTACTACGAACAAATACTTTTAAACCATTTGGTAAATTTGTGCCCACATCTACACAAATAAAGTTAACATTTGGACCGCTTGTTACAACCATTCCAGGATAAAGAAATCCTAAGTCAACTGACGAAACTGAAACTTCTGTGCCGTTTGCACACCCACCACTAACTGTATCTAAATCAAGAATAATTGTACCCAAAATATTTGCAGATATACCAATTTGATCTCCGTCTGGAGTTGACGGATCATTTAAAATAACTACGGAAGCACGACCGGTATCAATACCTGATGCTGAACTCAAGTTTACAACAAAAGACTGGTCTACTGAAACGCTCGGAGTAATGATCTGGTTATTAACTCCATTATCTAAAAATACTATTCTTACACACCTACCTGCAATTATACTGTCAGTTCCTGAAGTAAAGGATAAGGTTAGTCCAGACACCCCAAATCCCCAGGTTAAACCAGATGGTGCAGCACCAACGCTCTTGGAAGTGTAAGTCGCTGTATCACAATTGCCTGTGTTACCTTGCTCTAAAGTAACATCTGCGAAATCAAAACCACTGCCTATAACAAAACCGGCAGGTAACATAATGTCAATACTCTGCCCTGAAGAAACCCCAGATGTAGCTACAAACCTAATGGATATAACCGATGGAGTACTCTCATTAATTCTGCTTAGATTTATGGATATAGACGAGAGCCTATCAGCATTTGATACATTTACTTTCGACAGGCAAAAGGAAAGGACGACAAAACCAAATATGACAGTCAAAAAAATTCCTCTAAACAAGCTTAGACTAAGAGTCATTCTAAAAACACAAAGAATAATTTTCAAAAACTTTATCTTTAATACGTAGGTTATTGTTTTCCTTTCTACTTGTTGTCTTCTCTATTTTTCTTCTGCTTATACCCACGCACAAGTTTATAATACACCAGCCCAAAAATTAGAACAACAGTAAAGGCCAAATGAACTGGAAAAACAAAAAAACTAGTTGAAGTTTTAATAGGTGGCTGATTACCAACAAACAAGTTTAACTCGGCACTAAAAAAACCAATCCTAAAATATCTAGCTTGATAAACTAAGTTTTCGAAGAAAGCGTTAATATTGTAGACGATAGCATAAAAAAAGTTCATAACTTTTTGATCAGCATCCAAAAATTTAGGGACAGAGAAAAATAAAAATTTTTGATTTTGATCACCTAAACTGTCATACACATAAGGATAAGTAGAGACTACATCAGACTTAAGCTTGAGTAATTTACTCTGATCTTGCTTTAACTCTTCAGCATTTAAGTCTCTGTCAAAACCCTCTTCTGTAAACATTGAAAAATACTGTCTTGTTTTTTGAGGAAATAGTCTACTTCCTTCTGGATTGAACAATGTTCCGTCTTCTCGAATTTTTACCCCGTTTGAATAAATATATATAAATCCTTTGGGTACTACAAACACATTACCGTTATTTTTTATACTAGTTTCAAACGTTACTGGCATTGATGTAAAAAAGAACTGATTGTTTTTAGTGCTAAAACTAAGCAATCTTGAGTCATAAACTATTTCACCACCCAGATTAATAAAGATCAAATAAACTAATTCTTCACCTAAGGCTACCTGATTTTTTTTATTGTCTTGTGAATGAGAAATGGGATTAGTGCTTACCAAAATCCCAGCATAGTGCGCCCCGGGAGATGCACTTTGGGGTATGTCTACTAGATACTTAACCTCTACTACGTTACATCCATTACAATCACCAGAATTTAACGGCTTCCTGATTGACTCATTACCCAGTTTTATCCATTTGTCTAAAGTGTCAATTTCATAACTTACCTGATTTGAAACAATTGGAGCACCTGTAAAATCTTCAATCTCCAACCTCTTCACACCAAGATAGAGTACCTCAGGATCTTCATCATTAAATATGACATTAAATTTACCCTCATACTTATCCCCAGGCCTCAAAATTAGCCCAACTGAATTTCTGCTAGTGTTTGATAAGTCTAAGAGTGGTGGAGAAAGTATAACCGCACTAGTTAAGTTGGTAAGTGATATACTGAAGAAAAAAAACGCCAAAAGGCACGTTTTAAAAAATTTCATAGAGCAAATACGTACGACTTAAAAATTTAATCAAACCGACAAAAACGTATAAGCAAACAAACTTCGACTATAATAGCACAAAATTGTATTTAAATTAATTTCTTTAGTAAGTTTATGATATGAATAGAAAAAAAAAGGTTTTTCTAGCACTTTCAGGTGGTGTTGACTCGGCTGTTTCTGCAGTACTTCTCAAGCAAGAGGGATATGAAGTAGTTGGAGTATTCATGAAAAATTGGTCTGGAGATGATTATGGTATACAGAAAGATTGTCCCTGGGAAAAAGATCAAAGGGATGCTGAGGAAGTTTGTAAAACCATTGGAATAGGATTCATGTCTGTAAATTTTGAAAAAGAGTATAGGGAAAAAGTTATAAGTTACTTTTTTGAGGAGTATCGTAAAGGAAGAACTCCAAATCCTGACGTGATGTGTAATAAAGAAATAAAATTCAAACTTTTTTTCAAAAAATCGTTAGAGCTTGGTTTTGATTACATAGCAACAGGACACTATGCAAGGAAAAAGTTCGAAGTTACCGAACACAAACTATTAAAAGGTCTTGATAAAAACAAAGATCAGTCGTATTTCTTGTATAACATAAATCAAGAAATTTTGTCTAGAACTCTCTTTCCAATTGGTGAACTACAAAAAACCGAAGTCAGAACACTAGCACAAAAATTTAATCTTCCTAACGCATATAAGCCAGACAGTCAGGGTATATGCTTTATCGGAGAAATAAACGTTTTGAAGTTCTTAATGTCGAAACTCCCAATCAAACCTGGAGACATTGTTGATATAGACACAATGAAAAAAGTTGGAGAGCATAAAGGCTCATATTTTTATACAATAGGACAAAGAGAGGGTCTTGGCATTGGTGGCCAGAAAGTGCCATACTTCGTTGTAGCTAAAGATCAGGAAAAAAACATAATCTATGTTGGACATGGGCAAAATCATCCTGCACTAATGAAAACTATCGTAAAATTGGAATCAATTCACTTTGTATCGGAAAAATATAAAAAATTTTTTGAAAACAATGGATTTCTTAAATGCGAGGCCAGCACACGATATAGACAGTTACCATCTCCTGGAACATTACTCACAGAAAACCATCAGATACTCTTCAAATTCGAGACACCACAAAGAGCAACTGCCCCTGGACAGAGCCTGGTGATCTATCTTTCCGATGAATGCTTAGGAGGGGGGATAATAAAAGAGTAAACTTACCCGCTAGTCAAAAAAACTTAAAACACTGTTTAAGCAAAACAAAAAACAAAAGTTCAATAAGCTCAAAATTTACTTCCACCAACTGATCCTGATCAAGCCGCAGAAATCCAATTAAACTGTAAAAAATTCTTCACAGAAAAGGCCAATTGACATCGATTATTTTAATCATTATAAGAAATCACCCATACAACTTCTACATTTACTTCAACTGACAATTGCCCTGACGAAAAAGATGTCTGAAACGTATCAAACGTCCTAAGAGGCATCGAAGAATCATATTTAAACGGAACAACTGGATAATTTGATTCACCCTGTGAATCTCTAATAGACAAAGGTTTTAAAAGTTTCACTTTTCCAAGACTAGCTAACTGTGAAGCCTTTTTTTCTGCTTCTTTAAAAGCAAGATCTCTTGCTTGGTTGAACAAGTTTTCTTTATCTTCAATATCGAAAGTGACCCCTCCAAAATTAATCTCGGGTATGACAACAAGCTTATCAATAAGCTCGGATACTTTTTTTGCAGTGCTATCTAAACCTTTTACCTTAACTGATAAAGTCATACTGGCTCTATGACCAAGAATCTTTCTTTGGTTCGTGGAATAATCATATTCAGGATATATCTCAAATTGTGAAGTTTTAACATCTGAGTCACCAACGCCAGAACTTAGTATTATTTCTTTTGCTTTACTGACCTTTTGATTAAGTTTAGATATAGCTTGTTCGGAACTGTTACCTAACTCAGAAAAAGATATAGTAATGTTAGCAAGATCTGGAGTACCAAATACTTTTCCTGAGCCATTCACGGTAATCGTGGCAGGGGATGAACGATTTACAAAATCGGATATGGCTGAGGAGTTTGAAAAGAAAAAAGAGCCAAAGACTATCAACAATGTACAAACCACAATTGTTGAACATAAGAGAAAAAGAAACACAATTAAAATTAGAATTGGGTAATTCGGTCTTAAATTTTTTAAAATACGCTCCATTCTTAAGTTAAATCTAAAAAACTAAATTACCAAATTTTAACAATAAACTCAGAATTAATCAATATCGCAACTTTAATTTTGCATTAACGAAGATAGCCAAGAAGTGTTTATTCAGATTGTCTTTTAAATAGCCTCAACCAGTAAAAATAAATTTAGCAAGTAAATCACAAAGTTTTACTAACATAAACTCAATTAATTCAGAAAAACTAAAGACTCTCCACCAAATTACTACTTAAAATAAAAGCCGCAGCTTAAAAAGCCAGTTGAAGACAAAAATACAAAATTTACCTTAAACTTTTTAGTAAATTTAAGAAGTCTATAAGTCAAGCATAAGACAATCTGATATTTTCTGCTTAGACATAAAACGCTCGCCCAATTGAGCTGATAAGCTAAATGGAGATTTTATTCCAAATACCTTTTTAAACACAACACTAAAATATAGAATTACGTCAGATCATAAACGCAAATTTATATAGAAAAATTCAACATTAAGTCATTATTTACAAAAAACAAATCCTCAATTCGAAACAAATATATAAGACAACTTATAAAAAAAATCAAATCCCAGCAAAGTAAAAAACCCTAATCACTAAACCTAAATTATCATTGCTTACTTATATGTATTTCCATTCAAAATCAAACTTTTTCCTGTGCTTCAATTAATTAATAAAACTATCATAAGCTAAGCAATCTGAACTCAAAATGTAATGATAATCTTTTAAAAATCCATCCATAACTGAGATCATAGAAACAAACTCTACTAGCTTGATCTTATTGCTCTATCTAATTCCTCAAATCTCTCATTACCTTTTCTTATTATTTCATAAGTCAAATTCATTGGATCAATAGGAACACCGGTGTTGTAATCTTTAACATTTATTACGTAAACGAAATCTTCTAAGTTAAAAATTAAAAAATATCCGTCGTACTCTACTCCTGGCAGTGCTGACCCAAACTTAGTCGGCTGTTTTATCGCAGTTATGTTCTGATCAGATGTGTTTAACACCACATTAACTGGATCACCATTAATGTTATACCGATACTTTACAACCTTGTTTACATCCTTAGTTTGATACACATTAACATTAACATACTCGTTACTGTTCTCATTTAGGAAACTATAACCTGCAACCCTGGGAACCTCTTTGCTTGATATCCAATACTTCTTGTTGTAATCAAAAAACTTATCTCCAAACTCACCTTCCGGATAGAAATTTCTATCAGATATGTGGCTTGGCGTGTTAGAAATATCTCCAAAAGGACCTACTAAAGTTGTGTGTCCCAATTTGAAATTCGAACCATCACGTCCCCTAGGTCTGACAAACACAAAGTTAGCAGTATCATAATACTTCAGAGCTTCAGTTCTGACTTTCTGCCAGTCATAAGCTCCACTGTCACCATATGACACATTTCTTACATCAACACTTGGATAATCGAATTGGAATAACCGTTCCGCCTCGTCCCTTGATATTTTTTTACTTTCGACTCTAATATCTCTAGTTAAAACTATGTCATCCGCACTAGTACCACCTAGAAGGATCACAGATCGCAAAAGCTGAAAATCTTTGGAATCTATAAACATGTCCTCTACAAGATCATAAAGCTGCGTAGTAGGTTGTTGACCAACAACACTCCAAATATCAGGCTCTGTACAAGGAAAACTAGATATGCTACTAATTATATAAGCATTTCTACCATCTATTTTAGTCTCGCCATGTAAATCTACATTAGAGCCGAATATCGCTTTAATTTTTTCCTCTAAACTCATTTGATCGTAACCTCTATTCGTTTTCGATAAGTCTCGTGGAAAGGGAAGAGACTGTGGTGGGGTAAGAGTCTTGACGGCATACTTACCACCACTGTAATCTATCCTCTCACTACTCCCGTCGCTCGAATTTTTAATCAATGAGTATTCAAAAACCATTCCATTTTGATTTTTTGTATGTGATTTAATCATCTCAAAGCCCTCATCTCGGTAGACCGAATACGTACTTACTGAAGATGTATATAGTGAACTACTTAACAAAGGGCTTTCCAATTCTAGTAGAGCCTTGCAACTAGAACTTTTTGGCCCTGTTGACGAAGAAATTGATACAATCAAGAGGTTATCATTCTCATTATTCAGCAAGCTTTCAACCGAATTAATCCTTTCAGGACTTGTACTTCTGACGACTTTAAGTCTTGAAGCAATATCACTTATCAAAATCCTTTCGAAGATTTCATTCTTTTCTGATTCTGAGAACGCCTTTGCACCAACCCTAGTCTCTTTAACGCCTAATCTCAAATTTTCCTCTCTTACTACACTTTCTACACTTTGACCTACTAAGGATGAGGAGTTTGAGAAGAAACTAGAGCTAAAGACTATCAGCAATGTACTAACCACAACTGTTAAACACACAAGGAAAACAATTAAAATCGGGTAATTCAACTTTAAATTTTTAAATACATGCTTCATATAATTTAAATCTTAAAAACTAATAAACAATTGTATTT
>RFKV01000057.1 GCA_003694175.1 Candidatus Dojkabacteria bacterium
AAATACAACTTAGATAAAGAAAGTAGAACCTATTTTCATATAAGCTCATCAATAAATATTTTAGAAAGGGAGATTGAAAAATATATAGAGTTTCGAGATAAAAGAGTGGAAATCGAAAAACAGATAACCGAAAACGTGAGCAATATAAAAAAAATAGAGGAAAAGCTATCGGTTGCTAAGAAAATAATGGATAAAATAGATCAAGTACAAAAAAGGATTAAGGAGTTTGAGGTAAGGTGTTCTAATTCTAGGATTTCAGCTCCAGACATGAAAAAATTTAGGTTAGAATTGTTAAATTCAAAGATGAAAAAACCTCTAGTCAGTTTAAAAAACTTACCTGGCAAAGGAACTTCGACAAAATTTGATTTTGATCCATTTGTTGGTGAAGGTTTATTGGTAATGACTTTTTTGCAAGTCTTAATAACGATTTTTTTTGTTATAAAAATTGGTTTTAAGCTAGAGATTTTTGTATTTCTTGTTTTTTATATTATTTTTAACCTTATATCTTTGCTTCATTTTAATAAACTTAGATTTGTAAACACCAAAGAGTGTTTTATAGATGGTTCTGATAGTAAAAAATACAGTTATGAACAAATTGTTGGAAGCATAGATCAACAAACTGCTGAATTTTTTAAAAATTCAGCACTCTTAAACGCTATGAAAGAGGAAGTTCAAAACTTAAGTCAAACAATTCTGAATTTAACTGGAGGAAAGACCTATTCAGAGCTAAACTCGGATCTCCAAAAACTAAAATATGGGTCTCTACAGAGTTTAGATCCAAGTGATACGATATTTATACAATCAGAAGATGAGTTTTATTTATTCGAAAGAGAACTGAACATTTCTAGGATAAAGTTAGAAAGTGTTAAACCACCCAAAAACATAAATAGTTCTGAATTAGAAGTACTTACAAAGATTTTTGAGTTTCTTTTCAAAATCGAATACATCGAAACTGAAATTCCTTTTCCTATTCTTGTATCAACCACAACGAGAAAAAATATAGAGTCAATATTAGAAACATTAAATAGTTTGGGTATAGACAAAAATGTGATAATATTTTTGTGAGTGAGGTTATTAATTGTTTATTTAAACTTGTAAAACTAAGTTGGTTTATGAATATGAGATTGTTTCGTTTGTTGATTTTGTGCACACTTTTGTCGGGTCTAAATGTTAGGCTTTTGTCTTTGAATGTGGTCTATGGCATATCATCAACAGAAATTGCGGAAAGTATAAAAAGTAAGCAGAAGGAGTTAAACTCTCTAAACGAGGAGAAGATAAAAATACAGCAGCAGAAATTGATTATTCAGGAGTCTATTAATTTAGCCTCTTCAGAGTTAGACAGGCTTACAAATGAAATAAAAATTTTAGAAGAAGAGATAAAACTTGTTGAACTAGAATTTAAAAAGCTTGAGTACGAATCTGCGATATTAGAGTACAGAAGATCAGAGTTAGAGGTGCTTTCGCATAAAAACTCTGTTTATTCCTACAAAGATTGGAGATCCAGAAGCCCGGATGCTAACTTTTTTCTAATTAGAAGAAATCAAAAGTTAGATCAAATAAAAAAGGACAAATATTTCGATGAAATGTCGGAGCTAATTCAAAGTGATGCAGATAGAACTTTTCGTGAGTTGGCCGTGGTTTATAGTTCTCAGCAAGAGATTTTACAGAAAAAAAATGAGATTGAAAAAAGTAGGGAAAGAATTGCTTCTAGGAAAAAAGAGCTAGAAAATCTATTGGCAGATCTTAAACCAAAAAAAGATAGGTATTCAAATATTTTAAACGACATATCAAAAAATATTGAAAAATTGTCGGGGGATATTTCTTTTCTAACTGAAGAGCAGAAAAAGGCAATTGCCAGAGAAAGCCAAATATTAAGCAACAATAATAATCAATCCAATGGTAGCAACCCACCTTTATCTCAGGCTAGCGGGGATTTTTACTTCAGGGGCCGAGGAAGAGATATTTATCAAGGGCATGGTGTTGGTATGAGTCAGTGGGGAGCACATGGAATGGCATTAGCTGGCTTTAACTATGAACAGATCTTAAAGTTCTATTACACAGGTGTTGAAATTTCTCTTTCGCAGCAACAGAGTATACCTGTTCAAGGGTATGGAGTTCTGTCTTTAGAAGACTATGTTGCAGGACAAGCAGAGGTGCCGTCCAAGGCCTGTGGAAACGAAGATCAAGTACTTTCAAATCCATCTAAGTACATTTTGGATGACCCAAACAATATTTGGGATTGTTGGCCAGAGGAAGCAATTAAGGCCCAAGTTATAGCTTTTAGGACTTATGGTTTAAATTATGTGAATAGAAACGGTCGTCCCATCTGCACAGATGCATACTGCCAAGTTTTTAGAGGAGACAAAAAAACGTTATGGGCAGCTGAAGAAACTGCAGGTTTGGTTTTAACTTACAATGGGGAAATAATAGAGGCTCTGTACTCATCTGATAATAATCAAGGGTTCGGTACAGCGAATAATGATACAGTATTTGTAAACTTCGCTGGAGATGGTATTCCCTATCCTTATCTGAGAGCAGTGAATGATAGTCTGTACTCCACGAAGACGGGTTATACTGACTGGATTTACAACACATCTCGTTATACTTTGTCTTCAATTTATGAGATGCTTAGTTTTGCAGTATATGATAGTCGGTCAAATTTAGGTATATCCTCTTTAAAAACCTATATCTCTTCCGTTTTATCTAACTCAACATCAATCAAGTCGTTAAGATTTGAGAGAGATCCATCAATGAGGGTTAAGAAAGTATATATAGAGTTTGATGATGGGGTTAGAACGCTAGGTGGATACTGGTTTAAATATGTTTGGAATTCTTGGCAATATGCTTTAGGTAGGAATGACTTCATTTATAGTTTGACTTTTGACTTGGTAAGTTAAAAATGGATGAACAAAGGAAAAATAAGCTAAAGTATTTGTTGTCGCATAGAAAGTATTTTCAAATAGCTAATCAGAACAAGGAAAAGTATTATTTTAGTGGTCAAAATTTCGGTGAGATTGTATTTGCTTTGTTTAGAAGGTCTCCAGTCAGAAATTTCCCATGGTTATCAATATCTTTTTTTTTAATAGTTTTACCAGTTTTTTTTCCTAAATTTATTAATTTTTTCAGCTTACTTGACATATTTAGCATAGAAATGAACTTATCAAGGTATGTTTTTTTTTACATAACTTATTACGCATTGTTTTTGTCGTGGTTAGTTGTTAAATTCGCTGATTGGTATTTAGATGTGTTTATACTTACAAACGAGAGATTGATTGAAATGACTTTCAAGCCCTTTGGGGAAATTATGGTTAGAGAAATATGGCTTGAAGATATTGAGGTTGTCAAGACAACAAGCGCAGGTTTTCTGGGAGTTTTATTTAATTATGGGAATATAAATATTGTTACTAGAAGTGCTAATGGAAGTACAGAACTTAAGTATATAGGCTACTACAACGAAAGGAAAAATATGATTTCAGATCTGTCCAAACTATCCAAAATGTCAAGAATTAACAAAAATTAATCCATTAGTTCTGTCTATGTTGCTTGAAAATATTTATTCTCTACTCAGGGTTTTGTTTATATTTGTATCTTTGTTTCATGTACTTTTTTCACTTGTTATACTTAAGCAAGTGTTAAAATATACGACGATGGTCAGATTCCCTGGGCTTAAGGTTCTTAAAACAATATTCTTTTTCTACGTGGGATTAGTTTTCTTAAGTCTAGCCTTGTTAGTTTTTTTTCTAAGATGAGTAAAAACAAGTTTGTATCTGATTTTAAAATTGTTAACAATCAAGAAAATAAGTACTTTTCCATTTTCGGAAACCAAATTACACTTGAGACAGTTAGTAGTGACTTATCTGGGAATGTTATTGAGATGATTATCTTGGCAGAGATTGCTGCAGATAGAAAAAAGGAAGATTTGTCAAAATTTAATAAATTTATTTGTGAAGATCTTTTTTTGTTCCTATCTACCGAAATAACTGCAGGTAAGAGCTACTTAGATGTGCTTGACCAAGTTCAAAGTAGGATAGAGTCTATTGTGAGCAACTTGATTGAGAAAGATGAGATTCTTTCTAAAACAGGAATTGATCTAAACATACTTCTTACTTTAAGAGAAGACTTGTACTTCTACTTATACCTTTTTGGTAATGGTGAGGCGATTTTATTGCGTGAAGACAAATTAATATCATTAACTGACTTATTAAAAGAAAGAAGTAAGACTTCCTATTCTAAAATGGGAAGTATGCAACTTAAAGTTGAGGACAGAATAATACTTTCTTTAGGCTCATATGGTAGTACTGATTTGCTTAGAGATTGTTTAAGTGAACTAAGTTTTGAAAAACTTTCAGATGATGTTTCTTATTGCACATTGATTATTGCCAATGAAAACGATTCATGGCCAGATAATTTCGAGGATTATAAATCTCAACAAAGTGAAGAAAGGGAGAATAATAACTTAAAGGAGGAGAAAAGTGCGGTTTTAAAGACATCTCAAATTAAAGGAAACAAGTTCCCCGAGATTTTGAAAACTTTCGGTATAAGTTTAGGAAATTGGATAAAAAATATGTCCAGTCCAAAAAGTAGAAGTTCATTAATCAACTCAGGTTCTATACCACAAACAAGCAGTGACGAAAAAGACATTAAAAACCATGAACTGATCAGTATGTCAAATAAATCAGAACCATTGGAACCGGTAGAGTGTACTGATCCAGGAAATCCCGAAGATTTTGAATCTCCTAGAGTAGGTCTAATTCTAGAAAAGGTTAAGTCTTTTGCGTTTTTTTTGGTACAGAAAAGTCTAAAAATTAAAAGTGATTTGATCAAATCAAAAATTTTTATAAGTCTGAAATCGGCCATTTTTAGGATGCTTACATTTTTAAAGCAATTTTTCTTAGTAAATTTTGTTGGTACGGTATATTTTGATAAATTTGACAGAAGACGTATCCTATCAAGACAAAGTAGAAATCTAACTAGGAATAGATTGATTTTGGTTGTGATTATTTTTGCGCTATTGATATTTGTAAACAATTCTATTCAGCAAGCAGAGCAACAAAGGAAAGAGTTAGAAAGAATCGAGAAACTGACCTCTCAGTTAAGAACTTTTCAAAACAGATTACAGTCTGTGAAGTCACAGATAATTTTTGGACCAGAGATATCACCAAATAGAAGAGTAGCTATTAATACAGAGTTACGTAGTCTAGAAACCAACATTAAAAACACTCCACAAATATCAGAAATAAACAAATTAGAGTATGATAAGTTATTAGCTGACCTGCAATCCACCTTTGATGAGGTAAATCAAATTCAAGGACTTAAAAATGTGAATGTAATTAGTGATATATCACTTTATTATGCTGATGCTAATCCATCCTCCATGACAATATCTGGACAAAGCATATTTGTCAGCGATGAAAATAGATCTGTTATCTATCGACTACCAATTTCTGGACTTGGACTTGCTCCTCAAGTTTTTGTAACAGGACTGGTAAAACCTTATTTACTTTTAACGGATCCGGAAGGAAATGTAGTATTTTTTGACAATGACGTGATGGCTTCAGTTGGTCGGTTTAGCTCGACTCAGGAGAGTGTTTTGACAAGATTTCAAGGTTTGACTTTGTCGTCGGTAGGACGGCCTAAATCAGCAAGTATATTTAAAGGAAATGGAGCAATTTATGAAATTAGGCCTAATAACAAGCAGGTTTTCAAGAGAGATAAGCTATCGTCCACATTTGTTTCAGGTGGAGCTGTTCCTACTAATGATTCAACAAATTGGTTAACTGACAACAGACTGTCTAGTGCAGTAGAAATTAAAACTCCGTATACAGTTTACGTATTAACTCAGAGCGATGGGTTACTAAGATTCTTATCTGGTAAGGATACTAATTTAGATTTCGAAAAATTCCAAAATATGTCAAGAGAAGATTTTAATTCGATCAAGAACTGTTCGTCATTTGATGTAACGGATAAGTATCTAGTTTTTGCCGACAACACTCAATCACGGCTAATGATTTTGGAAAAAATTGGAGATGAGATCAACTTTCAGGGTTACAGGTTTTTAAAAAGTATACAATATAGAGGAAATCTAAATCTAATGAGAAATATGAAAAAAGTTTTGATAGATAACAGCACAAATTCTGTTATAGTTTTAGATGGGAGTAAAATTCTACAAGTTAGTATGTAAGTCAGACTAATTTAATGTGTAAGTATTATCATGCAGGTTATCTATGAAAACAAAAGAGTAAATTTCGATTTTGAAGTAATTAAAAAATATGTTGCCGGTATGGTTTTATTTGGATGGGAAGTTAAGCAAATTAGAGCATGTAGGTTTGATCTCTCATCTGCATATGTTAAATTGAAGAATGGTCGAGCTGTGCTTAAATCTTTTAAGATAGCTAAACCAAAGGATCAACCTTTTTTAGCGGCTTCGGAGAATTTACAAAGAGATGTGCATCTATTGCTTAAAAAAAGCGAGATATATGGTTTAGAATTGGATTCTGCAAGAAAAGGCTTAACAGTGGTACCGATAAGTATTATATCCGACGATAGAAACCTTCTTAAGATTGTCTTGGCATTAGTTAGAGGTAAAAAGAAGTGTGATAAGAGATTAGAAAAAAAGCGTAAACAAATTGAAAAAAATATGTTAAGTAATTATTGATGACAAAAGAAGACCTAAAGAAAGTAATATCTTTTGTTTTAGAATACGGATTTAAGTTTTATGGGATAAGTGAGGATAGAAAAGTCCTCTTGGTTGCTCCGAATGGACAGGTGGTTGAGTTGAGTTTAGCATTACAATTTATAAAAAAACTCAAAAGGAGAGAATTAGAAGAACAATCTAAAGCTACTGGTCCAGGTTTAGAATCAATTCCAACCTCAAAAAATTTAGATCAATTGTCTATAAAACAGACTAATACAGATAATATAGCTAATGTAGCTAAATTAGATATTCCATATGAGGTCAGAGAAATTAAAAACTTAAAATCAGAAAAGGAACCGGTTAAAGCTGAAGTAAAAGAAGTAAAAGAAGTAAAAGAAGTAAAAGAAGTAAAAGAAGTAAAAGAAGTAAAAGAAGTAAAAGAAGTAAAAGAAGAGATACAAAAGCCTTTCTCAGATACAAATAATACTAGTACTACTCCAAAAAATGAGGCTCTAAAATCACAAAAAACTGAAAAAACAAAGATTGTGACCGAAAAGCTATCGATGCCCATTAGTTTAGGGTATTTACCAACTAAATTTGATCCATTGGATCCATCATCTATTAGTTCTTTTGTTCGCTCTAATACATCAACTCCTGTTACAAATTCAGCAAAGTGGTTAGCTACGCTTTGGGAAAAGTTCTTAGTTGAGCAAGGTTATTCAGTTTAATACTTATGGAAGAATATGGAGTCTTGTTATTGTTAGTTTGCTCTCTGTTTATTTTTGTCTCTTTTTTGGTTTCATACGTTTCTAAACTTCTTGAGGACATTAAAGAGCAGGTCTTAATGAGAAAATCGTTGGGTTTAGTGTTTTATGAGTTGCAAGTTCCCAAAACTAACAACGTGGAAATAAGAGCTGTTGAACAGATGTATAGTGGACTGATAAATATCCAAGGAAAGTTAGAAGGTATCCAGTCGTATTTTGGTGCTAGAACATTTGTAAGTTTCGAAATTGTAGCTTTCAAAGAGAGTATAAGATTTTACGTAGTATGTCCAAAAAAAATTTCAAGTGTGGTGGATAGATTAATAAATGGAATATACCCGTCTGTAGAAATTGTTAAGACCAATGAATATAACATATTTCCAGATGATGCTTATGTATCATTTACGAATCTTGAACTAAAGAAAGATTCTAGAGTACCTTTCCAAACGTATGAGGAGCTGCCAGTCGATTTTTTGGCAACCTTATCAGACTCATTTAGTAAACTAAAAAGTGGAGAGTCTGTTGTTTTTCAGGTTGTAATAACTCCTGTAGGGAGTGATTGGAATAAGAACGTAAGAGACTTTATTAAAAAACAAAGAGAAATCGAAAGTGAACAAGCTTCTTCAGAAAAAGCTGAGAAGGATAATGCTTCAAAGACGAAAAAAAAGAAAGAATTCACAGATGAAGAGTTGAATTTGATGAATAGAAAAGTCGAGAAACCATGTTTTTATACCGATGTTAGATTAGTGGTAGTTTCGGCAATTAAGGAGAGTGCAGAAGAACATGTGCAAAATATAATGAGCACATTAGATCAGCTATCTAAAGAGAATGGGAATAGTTTCAAAAAAGGAAAGTCAAAAAAACCACACATAGACTATGTTTATAGAATACCAAGGTGTACGATGGTTTTAAATACTTCTGAATTGGCTACTTTATTTCATCTACCAAATGAGAAAATTACAACACCTCACATAAAGTGGTTGTTATCCAAGCGAGCACCTGCGCCCGACTTTGTTTGTTCTGAGTTTCGGGAAGATTATATGTATGTGGGTAAAAATACCTTCAGAGGTAATGAGAAGGAGATATTTATAAAACCGGAAGATAGACTTAGACATTTTTACGTCATCGGACAAACAGGTACAGGTAAATCAGGCTTTATGGGAGGTATGATGATTAGAGATATAAAAATGGGTCATGGTTGCGGTTTTATAGACCCACACGGAAGTGATGCAGACAAAATTTTAGCTCAAGTACCTCCTGAGAGAATTGAAGATGTCATAGTTTTTGATCCTTCAGATTTGTCACGACCCATAGGTCTGAACATGTTAGAGTTCAAAACTGAAGCTCAAAAAACTTTAGTTACGGACGAAATGCTGAACATTTTTGACACACTTTATGATCTAAAAGCTACTGGTGGTCCAATTTTTGAGCAATATTTCCGATATGGAATAATGCTTTTGACCGAAGATGCCGAGTCTGGTGCGACGCTTCTTGAAATACCAAAGATATTTGCAGACGAAGGGTACAGGAACTATAAACTTAGTAAATGTACAAACCAAGAGGTAATAGATTTTTGGAGAAAACAGGCAGAGGCAGCTACAGGTGATATATCACTTAAAAATGTTGTTCCTTATGTTGTTTCAAAACTTGGACGGTTTTTAACAAATGTATATCTTAGGCCAATAATAGCTCAACAGAAATCCACTTTAAATTTTAGAGAGATAATGGATAATAAGAAAATACTAATAGCAAAGCTTTCTAAAGGGAGGATAGGTGAGCTTAACGCAAACTTGTTAGGGATGATTTTGATAGGTAAACTGCTAGTGGGAGCTCTTGAGAGAGATGAAATACCTGAGAAAGATCGTGTTCCCTTTTACCTATACATTGATGAATTTCAAAACTTTTTAACTGACGGAATACAAATAATACTTTCCGAAGCTCGAAAATATAAGTTATCTTTAACTTTGGCACATCAATTTTTAGGACAATTGGTAAGGAAAGGCGGGGACACAAAGATACGTGACGCTATATTTGGTAACGTGGGAAATAAAATAATAATGAGAATCGGAGAGGAGGATGCAGGTTTTCTTAAGAATGTGGTTGGTGAACCCTTTGACGAAGCCGACTTACAACAGCTACCGAATTTTACAGGGGTTATAAAATTGTTGGTTGACGGGAAGCCTACACCATCGTTTACGGTGCGAGCATTTTATGGTGAATCACCTTATGACATGTACTCATTCAATCCTGATCCGCAAGTTCCCACAGTAGCTAGGGAGATATCTAGGCTCAAGTACGGTAGAGACAGAGATTTAATTGAGACAGAAATTAAATACCGAGGGACTTTTATAAAGGAAAATGTAGATAAAAAAGAAAAAGGAACGGATAATTTTGGGTTGTTTACCGGTTTTTAGTTTTGTGATAAAATCCAACTCAGGTTAAGCTTTAGGCCTTTAGCTCAGTTGGTTAGAGCACAGTTCTTATAAAGCTGGGGTCCGCGGTTCAAGTCCGCGAAGGCCTATAGTGTGAAGATTTATTGAAACTTTGTTTTCTGATGGCCTTTAGTTTGTTACATCTTTTGGTTGCTTAGTGCTTACAGGTAGCTTAGAGGCAAACATCTAGATCGATATCTTTCTTTTAAAACGAAAAATTCTTTTGAGTGGGTGATCTAGACGATTTGTCACTTTTTTGTTCAAATTTGTTCAAATTTTGCCAGTGTGTCTTTTTTGATCTCACTTTCTTTATATTTTATTAGTCTAACTTTACTCCCAGATTTAAAACTTTTTTACTTTCGTGTTATGTATTCACACTTTTACTGTTGAACTTGAAAATGAGATTCGATTTTAACTGTGAAAATGTAAACCAAATAGATCTGTACCTCCCTCACCGTTTTACACGAAGTTTAAAATCTAGGTTTCTGCTACACTTGCTTTTTATTCGGGAAGTTTTTAAATTGTTCTTAAGCAGTTAATATTTTGATTGCCCTTTGTAATTCAGGTCAGTAGTTTTGTTGTTATATACAAAAAAAATGTTAAAGATGACTAACTTAATAAAAAATGTTGGTTGGGTCTTTTATAACAATTTATCACTTCTAATTTTGATTTTAATAGCTTTGATTTTGTTAGTTTCAATTTTTCGAAGTGTAAGTTTAGCCGTTAAAAACTTTGACACTTTTGAGGAAGAAATCAGGACTTTTGACAGCATTAAAGAAATAAATCTTCAGTTACAAAGGGATCTTGTGTTCGTAAAATCGGAAGATTTTAAATTGACCCTTTTGAGAAAAGTATATAACTACACAAATGACAGTAGCAATATATTAGAGATTAAGACAGAACCAGTCTTTTTAGAAAAAGAGAAAGAGTACTATAAGATGGTGCCGAATAATTTGATTGAAGATTTAAAAAAGAAGCTTTACTTTCCTTGATGTTTTTGATAGCATACTATCGCGGGGTGGAGCAGTGGTAGCTCGTCAGGCTCATAACCTGAAGGTCGTTCGTTCGAATCGAACCTCCGCAACCAAGGGCCCCTATAAGTTTGATAGGGGCTCTTGATTTTGATTTAAATGTTGCAAAAAACTGTAATTGTCTAAGGTATAAGTTGGAAATAAGTCCTCGTGTACTCCTTGTCATCAATGTTTTACGGTAATTGTTTTTAATACTTACTTTTCTTTGGGTTTTAACGGACTTGAAACTTGTTTTGGCACTCTAAATGAAGGGTTATGAAGGGTTAGCCCAAATTTTAAACAATTGGGTATTCTGAATTGTGATAAAATCAAACTTGTGTAGTATTTAAACTAAGGTAGCTCAGGTGGTCAGAGCGCAGGATTCATAACCCTGAGGTCGGGGGTTCGACTCCCCCCCTTGGTATTGTTTTGGATATCAAGTTTAACTTGATTAAATAAGTTTTAAAGATTTTTAAGGAAAAGCTTATTATGAAAGCATTTGATAATAATAAAACTGAAGTTGGTGATCCAAAAAAACCAAAAGTTAGAATTATGAGATTAAATCCAATATATCCGGTTTTAGCTCTTGTGTTATTGAGTCTTTTTTTTATTCAGTTTTTTACTTCTGGTACTAATTCCTCTGAATATGGTCAAAAAAAGTCTATAAATCGTCTGGTCGATGACTTAGAGGATAATAGAGTATCCAAAATAGTTTCAACAAGCGAAGGTAATGTATACGTTTACGGAAAAATGATAGACGTATTTAGTTTGAAGGAAAAGTCAAACTCAATAAAAAGTAACATTGAAGTTATTTACGTATCACCTGATGATTTTTTTAGAGAACTTTTTGTTCAAAAGAAGCTTACGGATCAGATCAGGGCTTTTTTAAATGGGTCTTTTAGGCGATATAGTGAATTAGTTTTGTCAGACAAATTTTCTTATTCTATATCTAATGATTTTAGAACGGTAATAATTTCGAAAGAGATAAATGTAGAGAATTTCTACAAATTATTAGATGAGTTTAGGGCCAAACAAAACGGTAAAGTTTTTAATGTTGAAGCTGTATCTGTTCAATTGTTGTCAACATTGGCTTCAAATTATGGGGATTTTATAGGTTTACAGATAGGTTTATATAAAGTTTTTTTTGAAGTTGATGGTTATTTGGTTGCTCTAAGAAAAGATAATAACATCACTAGATACCAACTAGACTGGAACCAGAACGTAACTTCTCTTGCTAGTTTTTTACAGGCTGAAGGGTTTTCGATGGGTACTGACAATTTTTCGATTATTTCTGCAAATCTTCCTTCACCAGTTTCTTTAGATCTAATTATTCAACTTTCTGGTATTGTACTACTTTTGTTTTTTGGATTTATTATTTTTAGATCATTTCAAGGTGGTGGAGGAATGGGAATCACCCAGTTTGGACAAACAAGAGCAAAGTTGTTTTTCGGTAGTAAAACTCAAGTAA
The DNA here is from genome assembly GCA_003694175.1 of Candidatus Dojkabacteria bacterium. Classification (GTDB taxonomy): domain Bacteria; phylum Patescibacteriota; class Dojkabacteria; order J137; family J137; genus J137. Next base: position 12,306 of record RFKV01000057.1, read on the forward strand.
CTTTTAAAGACGTTGCAGGTATTGATGAGGCAAAAGATGAGTTATACGAAGTTGTTCAATTTTTAAAATATCCCTCGAAATTTATAAAACTTGGAGCAAGAATACCTAAAGGCATTTTGATGGTGGGACCACCCGGTACTGGGAAAACTCTGTTAGCTAGAGCTATTGCAGGTGAAGCAGGTGTTCCTTTTTTTCATACTTCTGGTTCAGAGTTTGAAGAAATGCTTGTTGGAGCTGGAGCATCAAGGGTTAGAGACTTGTTTGCTAAGGCAAAAAAAGTTGCTCCATCACTAATCTTTATTGACGAAATTGATGCTGTAGCAAGAAAAAGAGGGACAAAGATAAATACAGGTGCAAATGAACAAACGCTCAATCAAATACTTGTAGAAATGGATGGATTTGAAACAAACACCAATGTAATAGTAATAGCTGCTACTAATAGGCCTGATGTACTTGATCCTGCCATTCTGAGGCCAGGAAGATTTGATCGTCAGATTCGAATTGAATTGCCAGATTCACAAGGTAGGTTGGAAATATTGAATGTGCATGCTAAGAATAAAAAATTAGACAAGTCTGTAAATCTTTCTAATTTATCTAAAAAGACCATTGGTTTTAGCGGTGCTGATCTTGAAAATATTCTCAACGAAGCGGCAATTATTGCAGCTAAGAGATCTTCAGACTTTATCACTAACGAAGATATTGAAGAGGCTTACTCTAAAGTGACACTAGGCCTTGCTAAAAAAACAAGAACAAGAACACAAAAAGAGATGGAATTAGTTGCCGTTCATGAAGCTGGTCATGCACTGGTAGCCTGGTTTTTACCAGATGCAACACCAGTTGATAGGATATCAATAATATCAAGAGGTTCCTCTGGTGGAGTTACAATGTTTTTACCTGAAAAAGATGAATACATCATTTCAAGAAGGAAATTAATTGCAGAAATTATAGTTACGCTTGGGGGTAGGGCAGCTGAGGAGGTAATTTTAGATGATATTACCACAGGCGCAGTTTCTGACATAGATAAAGCAACCGATATAGCAAGAAGATTTGTACAGAGGTTTGGCATGAGTGAAAATTTAGGTTTGGTTAGGTACGGGGAGTTTGAGGAAAATGATTATCTAGGTTATGCCTATTCAAATAACCGGAGTTATTCTGAAGAAACTGCAAGTAAAATAGATAAGGAAATATTGAAATTGATTACTGATGCATATAATTCTGCCAAAAAAATAATAAGTGAAAACAAGTCTAAATTGGTAGAACTAAAGGATGCACTACTCGAAAAAGAAATTTTGAATAAAGAAGAGTTCGAGCAGATAATGAGAAACAAGGCTTAGAGTGGATTAGTGTGAAAAGGAAAAAAGTTGCTTGACATTATATGTAAATTTACACTATAATGCATCCAGTAGGACTTATCTATAATAAAGTTGCGATTATAGAAGTCTTAAAAAAAGAAGCAGTTTAAGTTAAAAGTACTTTAAAAAGTAATAGGCATAGGGTAGCTTAAGGCTAACTTTTTTGAGAGTTTGATCCTGGCTCAGGATTAACGCTAGCGACGTGCCTAAGGTATGCAAGTCGAACGGTTCTTTCTTGACCGTAAGGAATAGAAAGAACAGTGGCGAACGGCTGAGTAATACACAAGAACATACCTCAAACCCTGGTATAGTACAACGAAAGTTGTAGTAAAACCAGATAGTCCTGAAAAGGTAAAACTGCGGTGGTTTGAGATTGGCTTGTGGCCTATCAGATAGTTGGTGGGGTAACGGCCTACCAAGTCTATGACGGGTAGCTGGTCTGAGAGGACGGACAGCCAGACTGGGACTGAGACACGGCCCAGACTCCTACGGGAGGCAGCAACTAGGAATTATGCGCAATGGCCGAAAGGCTGACGCTGCGACGTCGCGTGGAGGATGAAGGTCTTAGGATTGTAAACTCCTTTTATCTGCGAACAAGTTCTGAGTGTAGCAGATGAATAAGCACCTGCTAACCACGTGCCAGAAGCATCGGTAATACGTGGGGTGCGAGCGTTATCCGGATTTACTGGGCGTAAAGAGATGCGTAGGCGTCCTGAAAAGTTCTGTGTTAAATCCTAAAGCTCAACTTTAGAACTGCACAGAAAACTTTCAGGATAGAGTCAGATAGGGAAGAGAGGAATTCTTGGTGGAGCGGTTAAATGCGTTGATATCAAGAGGAACACCAATGGCGAAGGCATCTCTTTGGATCTGTACTGACGCTAAGGCTCGAAAGCGTGGGGAGCAAAACGGATTAGATACCCGTGTAGTCCACGCCGTAAACGATCCTTGCTAGATGTTTGAAAAACCTGACATCTTTTTGGATGACAAAAAGATAAAGGGTTTTTTGAGTGTCGAAGCTAACGCGTTAAGCAAGGCGCCTGGGAAGTACGACCGCAAGGTTAAAACCCAAAGGAATTGACGGGGACCCGCACAAGCAGTGGAGCGCCTGGTTTAATTCGATGATAAGCGAAGAACCTTACCTAGGCTTGAACTGTAGCTGCAAACCTTGTGAAAGCTAGGTTTCCTTCGAGGGTGCTACAGAGGTGATGCATGGCTGTCGTCAGCTCGTGTCGTGAGATGTAGGGTTAAGTCCCATAACGAGCGCAACCCCTGTCCAATGTTACAATTTCTTTGGAGACTGCCTCGCCACAACGAGGAGGAAGGAGGGGATGACGTCCAGTCATCATGTCCCTTATGTCTAGGGCTTCACAGACGCTACAATGGTTACTACAATGGGTTGCCAAGTCGCGAGATGGAGCTAATCCCAACAAAAGTAACCTCAGTTCAGATTGTAGTCTGCAACTCGACTACATGAAGGAGGAATTGCTAGTAATCGCACATCAGCATGGTGCGGTGAATACGTTCTCGGGTCTTGTACACACCGCCCGTCAAGGCATGGGAGTTGCTTTTGCTCGAAGTCCTCGTTGACCGAGGCCTAAAGTAAAGGCAGCGACTGGGCTTAAGTCGTAACAAGGTAGCCGTAGGGGAATCTGCGGCTGGATTACCTCCTTTCAAGGAGGATTTATGGTGTATTTTATGCTACACCTGCCTATTACTTTTTAGTGTATTTTGTTGTAAATATATAATATACAAGTTTATAAGTTTAAGATTTAGTTAGGTTAAAGATTTGTTAATTTGTTAAGGCGATTAGCTCAGCTGGTTAGAGCGCACCTCTGATAAGGGTGAGGTCCCAAGTTCAAGTCTTGGATCGCCTAGAGGGGTCTTAGCTTAGCTGGTAGAGCGCTTCATTTGCAATGAAGAGGTCAAGGGTTCGAATCCCTTAGACTCCATATAAACTTAAAGCATAAATTTAACTTGCTCTACAGGGTAGAACTTTTTGTTTTCTGCTCTGTAGAGTGCGTTAAGCACTTTGCACATTAAAAACTAAATAGGGGAAGAGTTTTGTCAGTTCGCTGAAGCAACAAAGGGCACATAGTGGATGCCTTGGCACAGAAAGCCGATGAAGGACGCGTAAGGCTGCGATAAGCGTGGAAAAGCTGCCTAAAAGCGTTTGTATTCCACGATTTCCGAATGGGGAAACCCATCTTGATTTACATCAAGATACAATACAGTAAATAAATAGCTGTATTGGGGTAAGTCAGCAAACTGAAACATCTCAGTAGCTGGAGGAAAAGAGACAGACATGCTATTCCCTGAGTAGTGGCGAGCGAAATGGGAAAAGCCCAAATCTACAAGTATTAGGCGTCATTCTGAGTTTGATTTTTATCAAATAAGGTTTGATGTCTGCTGTTTTGGCAGTGTTACTTGTAGAGGTTGTAGGATGATTTCGTTAGTTGTCCAAAAACGACTAGAGTAAGTTACAAAATATCGATGTAGCCGAACATAGCTGGAATGCTAGATCATAGAGCGTTAAAGTCGCGTAGGTTAAACATCGATATCTTACTGGAAATCAATCCTGAGTACTACCAAATAGGTGAAAGTTGGTAGGAAGCATCCCGAACCATCGGGAAAGGCTAAATACTTTCTGTGACCGATAGTGAACTAGTACCGTGAGGGAAAGGTGAAAAGAACCCCTGCGAGGGGAGTGAAATAGATTCTGAAACTATGTGCCTACAAACAGTCGGAGTCCTGTTAACAGGATGACGGCGTGCCTATTGAAGAATGAGTCTGCGAGTTATTTTGCATTGCGAGGTTAAGGTGTTCTGCACCGGAGCCGTAGGGAAACCGAGTCTTAACAGGGCGTTTAGTAATGTAAAATAGACCCGAAACCGTGTGATCTAACCATGAGCAGGTTGAAGTCTCAAGAAATTGAGACGGAGGACCGAACTGGTTAACGTCGAAAAGTTATCAGATGACTTGTGGTTAGGGGTGACACGCCAACCGAACACGGAGATAGCTGGCTCTCCTCGAAATAGTTTTTGGACTAGCCCTGAATTTTAAGTATGAGAGGGTAGAGCACTGAAAGGGCTTTGGGGGTTTCCTACCAAGCTCTATCAAACTCCGAATATCTCATACGTATTTTCAGGAGTCAGACTACGGGAGATAAGTTCCGTCAGTCGAGAGGGAAACAGCCCAGAGTATCAGATAAGGTCCCAAAATCTATGCTAAGTGGAAAAGGATGTAGGATTTCTTTGACAGCCAGGAGGTTTGCTTGGAGGCAGCAATCCTTTAAAGAGTGCGTAATAGCTCACTGGTCAAGAGGTCCTGCGCCGACAATGATCGGGGCTCAAGCATAGTACCGAAGCTGTATCTTTTTAATCGATACTTGTTATCGATTAAAAAGGGTAGAGGAGTGTTGTATAAGCAGCGAAGTTACATCGTGAGGTGTAGTGGAGCTTATACAAGTACGGATGCAGACATGAGTAGCGAGATTCAGGTGAAAAACCTGGACACCGGATGCTCAAGGTTTCCGCAGCCATGCTAATCATCTGCGGGTTAGTCGGTCCTAAGCTGAGGCCGAAAGGCGTAGGCGATGGATGACAGGTTAATATTCCTGTACTAGTGGTTTAGCGTTATTAACTAAGGAGCTTCGATCTGGAGTATATGTAGTGGTGGTAGGTCACCATGCAAGTAGCAAGGTAGAAGTCTCAGGCAAATCCGGGATTTCGTTTCTCCTCAACTGAGGAGATGTATCTGAGCTGCGACGCCTAGAATAGGAATACGTTTCTATTCGAGTACATAAATTCAGGTCGCTGGAAAAACTTCTATGTGAGTTAAACCGCTAACCGTACCGTAAACCGACACAGGTGAGCTGGTAGAGTATACCAAGGTGGACGAGTTAGTCTTCGTCAAGGAATTCGGCAAAATGGTTCTGTAACTTAGGGAGAAAGAACGTCTCGATATCTTCGAGATCTCAGTAAAAAGGTCCAACCGACTGTTTAACTAAAACACAGGTATGTGCAAACACGTAAGTGGAAGTATACATACTGACGTCTGCCCAATGCCAGAATATCAAAGGAGAGGGTGACTACGACTTGTCGTAGAGGCTCTTGACTTAAGTACTGGTGAATGGCGGCTGTAACTCTGACGGTCCTAAGGTAGCGAAATTCCTCGGCGCTTAATAGGCGTCCCGCACGAAAGACGTAACGAGTTGGACACTGTCTTGACGGAGAGCTCGGCGAAAATGAAATGGCTGTGAAGATGCGGCCTTATCACACTAGGACAAAAAGACCCCAGGAGCTTTACTGCAGCTAGGTATTGATTTAGGTTCTTCATTGCAGAGCGTAGGGAGGAGACGTTGAAGTACCGATTCTGGTCGGTATGGAGTCGACAATGAAACACTTCCCTTTGATGGATCTGAATCTTATTGGTTCCGTTATCCGGAAATCAAAACAGTGCTTGGTAGGCAGTTTAACTGGGGCGGTTTCTTACTAAAGAGTAACGTAAGATTTCAAAGGTCACCTCAGGTTGTATGGAAACCAACTGAAGAGTGCAAAGGCATAAGGTGGCTTTACTGTGAGACTGACAGGTCGAGCAGTTACGAAAGTAGGACTTAGTGACCCTTTCGTGGCTAATGGAAGCGCGATTGTTCAAAGGATAAAAGTTACCCTGGGGATAACAGGCTAGTCTTGCCCGAGCGTCCATAGCGACGGCAAGGTTCGGCACCTCGATGTCGGCTCATCACATCCTGGGGGTGTATCAGCTCCCAAGGGTTCGGCTGTTCGCCGATTAAAGTGGTACGCGAGCTGGGTTCAAACCGACGTAAGTCAGGTTGGTCTCTATCCAGTGTGATCGTTCGAGTTTTGAGGAGGCTCACTCTTAGTACGCAAGGACCAGAGTGAGGCAACCTCTGGTGTACCAGTTGTTCTACCAAGAGCACCGCTGGGTAGCTACGTTGCTATTAGAATAACCACTGAAAGCATCTAAGTGGGAAGTCTTCTCCAAGATTAAAACTCGTCATTAGGTTCCCAGTAGACTACTGGGTTGATAGGCACCAGATGTAAGCTCTGTAAGGAGTGCAGTCAAGGTGTACTAATAAACCGAAAGCTTCAGTAAATTCCTTGTGAAGATTTTGACAAAACAATTCCCTCTATTTAGTTCTTAGTGTACAATTTCTAACGTGTGTGTCTTGAAAATGGTCTTTAGAAATATCTGCTTATGGTTTTAAAATTGCTTTTGAGCAGATATTTCTGGTGATCGTATCGTCTCGGAAACACCTGAAACCATTCCGAACTCAGAAGTGAAACGAGATAGAGCCGAAGATACTTCCTCTTTTGATGAGGTGGGAAAATAGGTAATTGCCAGATAAAAAAAAGATCTTTG
>RFKV01000058.1 GCA_003694175.1 Candidatus Dojkabacteria bacterium
CTTTTGAATATGATTTCTAGAATAAGACAATTTTATATAGGACTTGGTCTGGAAGCTGTGATGTTACATCGTAGTTAAAAACGTATTCCAGTTTTAATTTTTAAATAACATGAGCGGTAAAAATTTCTAGGACTTTTAGAACCGATAAATTGTATATGTATAACATTTAGGGTCGTGTCGCAGGCGTATTTGTTTTAAAATATATAAGAAGGGGCGTCGTAAGGAGAAAATTTGGGATTTAAGTATAAAAGAGACTTAGGTAAGCATAAAAGCGTTCGCGGAAAAAAGATGAAAGTCTTTGAAAAGATTTTGATGAGCAATACCTCACATAAGTTTTAAAGTTATCAGAAGTACAAATCCCGAAAGGATTACTTCAAGTTAGAGGCATGCTAAACAATGAGAATGACAACTTCTCAAATGTATTAATTTTCTATCAACGTGACCAAAGAATTTAAGTTGCTAGGCTCTACTGACATTGGTAATCCTGATATTAACTAATGTACTTTACACATCATGAGAGAGTAAATTTTTAATCTATTATATAAATGAAGGATTTGGATGATTTAATCATAGACAAAAAATCAGGATAGAGTGATTGTTGATTACTCTTTAATCAAGAATTTAAGTGACGGAAGTAGTGAGAAAGGATAGACTACAGCAGTGGTAAGCTTGCCGTTAATGCTCCCATCCCACCCCAGTCTCTCTCATTTCCTCAAGAATTTTCGAAACTAGTAAATCAGCGAATGGTTTTGATCAGATGAGTTTGGGGGAAAAAGTGAAAGCGGTATTTGGATCTAATGCAGAGTTATTAGGTAAAACCAAAATAAAGTTTGACGGCGACTTTATTTTGAGATTTTTTTGTGATAAATCTATTAATTTAACTCATCTCATATCTAAAGAGTAATTTTTTGTCATATTGTGTATCACATTTTTATGGATTGTGTTTGGCAGAAGTATGTATTTTGTGATTGGACTGGATTTTAGGTGTTGTGCATCGTCTTGTCTTTATGTTTTGACTTTTGTGTATTAGTCTAAAGAAGTATTTATGGCTGCTTTAAATATCTCTAAATTTAAATGAGTCTAGTGCTATTAATTTAGTAATTTAGTATAATTTGATAAACAGATTAATTTACATGTTAACTATAAAATATGTTTCAAGCAGTATGGAATACTAGGAAGTTTTTCGAAGAAGGCTTTCACAGGACAAGTCTGAAAAAGATTGCAGTTTGGCATTTAATTTTTCTTTTGGTGGGTTCAGTTTTTTATTTTTTAACTATTATTTTTGCTGGGAATAATTTCATTAAAGTTGTACTTGCAACGATAACTTCAATACTAGTTTTTGTTTTGTTTACTGTCTTGTTTTCTTTTCTAAATAGGTCCTTTTTTGTAAATGGATTCAGCTTCAAAGAGAACCTAAAAGTGTCACTTGGTGCTTTGTTGCCGTATACCTTTTTAGGCAACTTTGTTAACGGTGTGATGTCATTGTTTCTTTTACCCCCTATGTTGATGCTTTCTTCAATTACCAATTCGATGACAGTTAGTGCACCTGATGTACAAGCTAATTTGTCAGCTGCGACAGTAATCGGTTTATTGTCTGCCTGTCTTAGCTTGTTATTAATTCCAATAACAGTTTGGGCTTATGTTAGGGTTATTGTCTCCACTGCCAATGCTTATTCGGTTTTGCTTGGTGTCAGATCACAGGACCTGTTTGTTAAGGTTTTAATATCCGCTGTTATGTCTGCTATTTTAACTAGTGTAATTTCTTGTCCATTAATTGTTATCTCAAACCTGATTTAGTTAAAACCTTAAATGATACTTTCTGACAAAAAGATAGTTGAGTTGATAGACAAAGGCGATTTGGTAATCACTAATCTGAATGAAAACTCAATTCAGCCTGCATCCGTGGATGTGACGATAGGTGATTTCTTCTTAGTTATAGATGATCTCTTGACATCTGTTATTGACATGTGTACCCCTATTAAGTATAGAGAAATACAGGCAGAAGAAATTATACTTCCAGCCAAGTCATTTGTTCTAGCGACAACCAGGGAGTACATAAAGCTACCAAATAATTTAACCGCATTTGTTGAAGGAAGAAGCTCTGTTGGTAGAATGGGACTTTTTATTCAAAACGCGGGGTGGGTTGATCCAGGCTTTGAAGGTAAGATAACCTTAGAGCTTTACAACGCTAATTCTTTACCTATAAAAATTAAAGCGGGCAGAAGAATAGGTCAGCTGGTATTTTGTCAAATGGATCAAGAAGCGGAGAAGCCTTACAGGGGCAAGTATCAAGGACAAATGAATACAGTTGGAAGCAGAATATATCAAGATCCTGATTAGTCTATTCAAAGAAACAAAAAGTTATTTCTTTATTAACAGAACAGCAATCATATTTTAAAACCTCCCTTCTTTGTTTTTTATTTGATATTGATAGATTTAGTCTCACTCATTCTAGCGTTAATATATCCATTTAGAATTAAATTTATCTGATATAAAATTTGGTGTTCTGTTTTCTGGAATTACAATAAATTTTGATTTATAACTTTAAGCGTTACTAACTTTTCCTATTTTCAAATTTCACAACTGTCTTAGAAAAGAACAAAAAAAAGACCTTGATGAATCAAAAGCGAAAAAATTAACCAAAATACCATATTGTCAAGTCTTCAAGTTTTTAGAAGTTAACTTAGCAACCATGAGAAGTATAAAATCTTAACTGATGGTTGTATATGTGTATATGTTTCTTAGCAACTTGTCACGATGTGTTTTGGGTTGAATACAATAATTAAGAAACACACAACTTTTTAGTTATATCATGTA
>RFKV01000008.1 GCA_003694175.1 Candidatus Dojkabacteria bacterium
AAATATAGACTTTACTAAGAAATTCTTTAGTGTAACAAAGAACGTACAAAATCCAAACACACAAGCAACCACAACAAACGAGCAAGACATTAAAGATATTTCAGACGGATCAAGGGAATTTATTGATGATGATATAAATATTTCTTTGACAAAATCAAAAAAACTTCAGGATATAATTGACAACGGCATCAGAAAAAAAAGAGAACTAGACAACAATTTATCCGTAAACCGACTTTCAAATGAAAAATTATCAAGTCAAATTGCAAAAAAAAAGTTTAATAGAAATGACAAAGTAGATGTAAGGTATAAAGATGGAAGGATTCTAAGGGGAGTAAAATTTAAAAAAGTTGAACAAGATTTGACTGCTGGCGTAGCTGAGATAGTGAAATAAAGACCCCATTCGAAAATCACTTCATAATAAAAAAACCATCCTAACCTAAACCTAAAAAGTTAAATCGAAACCAGAACTTAAAAAGCCTCTTCTAAGACAAACAAATAAGACGAAAGGCAAATTTAATGCTTAATCTCTAGATAGAGGTGGCAGAAACTTCCTTAAGATAACTTAACAATTGCTCACCATGGGTTTTGGTTAAAACCTTACCTTGTGAGCATAATTCATCATCTCCCCATGTTGCAATAACTGTACCTGCCTTATCTAAAACAAACGTCGAGCGCATAGTACCCATGTATTTTTTCCCATACATGCTTTTCTCGACCCAAACACCTACTTTTTTTTGCAAACTTTGGTCCAAATCTGAAAAAAGAGGAAAATTTAAAGTATACTTCTGAATGAATTTCTTGTGTGAGTTTTGATCATCTGAACTTATACCACATACAAAATAACCCAAAGATCTTATTTCATCACTAACATCACGAATTGAGCACGCCTCGTCAGTACACCCCGGTGTCATATCTTTAGGGTAAAAATAGATAACGCAAGGTAAACTAATTAAATCAGATAAAAGCTTTGTCTCCCCTTCAGTATTTAGAAGTAAAGTATCCAGAGGAAATTTATCACCTACTTTTATCATAATGTAAATCTTAACAGTTAAAAAAAATGCCAAATAATAAACGAAAAGCCTAAGTGTCGTATCTTGAAACTGTATTAACTTTCATCATACCCCAAATTGAAAGAACCAAAATAGACAAAAAAGCAACTAGGGACATGAATGGGATTGAAAAAGGTATACCAAAGAAATAAACTAGATCTATCTTGGAGCAGGAAACACCTCCAGAAGTACAAATGAATGACTCGGTACGAGAAAGCTGTAGATAGTTATGATACAAAGAAACTACAAGACCCATAAAACTTAGTAGGATATAAATAATCGGACTTTTTGGCAATTTTTTTTTGGTTATAACCTCCCAAGCACTTAAGAAGACCATCGGATAAAGAAAATATCTTTGCAAATAGCACAGACTACAAGGCTCATAATTTGCCAGTTCACTAAAGTATAAACTTCCAAACATACCAGTAGAAGAGACTAAAAAAACAACAAAAGAGTAATCATAAAAAAAATGACTTATCTTATTTCTAAACCTTATAAACATACTAATCTACAAATTCTCTATAACTATATCTCTAATCGCATCCATTATAAATAAGGCATCTTCATCAATATCTTGGTCAGCCATATTTTTTGAATCAAAATCCTGATAGTGTAAATATTTAAATGATTCAAAATGTTCATAAAAAGCTTTAGAAATATCAAAATCACCCTCAACAAAAAAGTAGTCAACCTCATAATCATCTGACTCATAACTTAATAGTTCTTTAAGACTGGGATTTTGATGCACGATTAAAACATCCATCAATCTACGAAGAGCCTGATCCCGAGACTCTTCCTCATCAACGAGCAGAGTTGGAAAAGTGTAGTATATGCCTAATTCCCTTTCCTTTTTGTTTCTAATTGGTTTTACCAGCAGAAGACTATATGACTTGTTTCTTATAACCAAACCTACTTTATAACGCATTAGACTTTTTTAAATAATATTATTGGCTGTAAAGAGTTCAAAGCACTTTTTGCAATCTTAGCAGACGAAGGTATTATACAATCAAAAGCCTCTACACCACAACTAAGCAAATAATACAAGTTACTTAACACTTTAAAGTCTTTTTCGTCATCTGTACTTTTCCATGGTTTAGTATCATCTAGGTATTTATTTCCAAAACTAAAAAGCTCACTAACGCTGTCGCATGCTTCTTTGATTTCAAACATAGACATGTGATTGTCGAATTTTGAAATGAAGCCATCTACTTTGTTCTTAAAAGAATTTTCAACTTGAGAAATTTGATTTATTTTCATTTCCTTCTTATTCATTAGGTGTATCACCCTGTTTAGCAAATTACCAAAATTATCTGCCAACTCTCCATTATATTTTCCCTCAAGTCTTTCGTAACTAAAATCACCATCATTTCCAATCTGAAATTCGGTAAGTATTGCGTATCTTAATGCATCCACTCCGTACTTTTTCGCTAAGTCCACAGGACTTATCACGTTCTGGTTGCTCTTTCCTATCTTTACACCATTGACGGTAAAAAACCCATTCACAAGTATTGTCTTTGGCAGTGGAATCCCAACAGACATCAACATCGCGGGCCAAAGTATCGCATGAAACTTTAAAATGTCTTTCCCAACAACGTGAACAGCTTCTGTCCAATATTTATCTTGAAATTTACGCGCTTCATTCTCGGGGAAATTCAAATATGAAATATAGTTGGGTAGAGCGTCATACCATACATAAATGGTTTGATTACTTGCAAACGGAACTCTAATCCCCCAAGAAACATTTGCCCTAGTTACTGGAATATCTTCTAAATCTTTTTGAAGTTCATTGATAATATAGTCATACCATTTCTGTGGTCTAATAAACTCAGGATGTTTTTTAATATACGAAAGAATTCTACTTCGATACTTAGAC
>RFKV01000059.1 GCA_003694175.1 Candidatus Dojkabacteria bacterium
CACTACAACTGCTAATGAATTTAATATTATAGTAATAAGTATGATTTAGGTGTTTTTAGTTGACTGGCTTTAGTTTTTTGTGTTTGTATCAGTACTGTCTGGTAAATCTGCGGGGGTGGGCTCAAAAAACTCATCAGTTTGTGTCTTAGCTTTCGAACTACTGGTTACACTTTCTGAAACGCCCTGTGTTTTTGTACTATTGTCTTCTACAGGGTCTTGTATAGACACATTATTATTTGGAGAGATATATGATAGATAATCATCAACTGAAACTGAATTTGCCAATAAATCTTCATCTATGTCTAAACTATCAGTTTTTGCTGCGGTTTTTTCATTTTCTTTTGTATTTATGAACTCAGCAGTTATGTTAGGAGGTTCTTTTGCATACTCAGTTTTTTGAGTCACATTGACATTTTTTAGAAATTCATCAAGTTCATCACTTACAGAAGAAATATCATCGCTAACGTAAATTTTCTCTGTGGTTTTTCTTCCCTTTATTATTCGATTAACTAATATCCAAGGAGTGACAAGTAAGACTATGGTGATGCAGCAAATTGCAGCAACAATTCCAATTGTGGCTAGAGGAATTTTTTGTCCTAGAATTTCAATTCTATTTTCTGTACTCAAATCTATTTTAGATATGTCTTTAATTTCTATTTCCCAACTTAGGTTTGCTTCTTTACTATTTGAATCTTTGTAGTAAGCTTTTATTGTTTTAGTACCAAACGAGAGTGGTTCTTCAGGCACACACACAAAACCGTTTTCGTCAAGATTGCAACTATCAAGAAAATTTTCGTTGTTTATAAAAAATTTGAATGTTTCTGTCAAAACCTTGCCATTTTTACTGGGAATAAATTTTCCAGAGATACTTGGTTTTCTTTCATAGATTTGTGATTTGTCGGCAGGAAGATTATCTACAATAAGGGCCTCACCTAACCCGCTTTGGGATGGCGAGGAGGACTGGGGAGTTATTTTAAGCATAAATACGTTGCTTTCTTTGCTTGTTAGGATGTCGGCGTTGTCTCTTACATTAATTTTAATTAAGTAAGATCCATTAGGTAGATCCTTAAAATTTATCACTTTTTTTAGTTCTAAATTATCAGAATTCATCTCTGACAATTTCTTTTCCTTTTTACTTTCACTTTCTACCAAAAATATTTCTACCAGGTTTATGCCTTCGGGATCCGATAGTGTGTAGTGCATTTCAAACGACTCAGTATCTATTACTTTGCCTTGTTCTATGTTAAGGAAACTGATTTTAGTAGGTGAGTTTACTGGTTTACGACTTTCCTCTGAATTTTGAGATGGAACCGTTCCAGTCGCTTCCTTTGGATTTGGCTGGTTTGGTTGATTTTTGGGTTGTTCTTGTGGTGTTTTAGGCTTCGGAGGTGGAAGTGGTTTGACAATAGACAGTTCAAATTGCTGTCTCACCTCTCCACTGATTCCGTCATCTACAGCAATAATAATTGTATAGGTGGCTTTGTAGATACCTTGTGGCAATACTCTTGAAAAAGAGTTTGTACTGATTAGTCCTGTTGTTTCATTTATTACCAAAAATGGAGCACCTTGGATAATCCTATATTTCAAAGGGTCTCCCTGTGCGTCAGATGCAATAATTTGATAACTCCAAGACTCTGTCTCATTGATTGTGAGTCGGTTAGGGCTGCTAGTAATCACTGGTAAAGTGTTGTTGTTTACTAACCTCACAATTCTTCCGTTACATGCATCATATTCATTGTCGTTGTTTTTCAATTTCAAGCATATCCTTAAGCAATAAATACCGTCCACTACACCGGAATTTTGAGTGTTTATAGTGTTCCATGAATGGTTATAGGTATTTAAAGATGAAGGTCCGATTGACTCTAGAATAGTGCTAACTCTAGTAGTGCAAGCTACTCGATCGTTTAAGTCTACTTTAAAGGCAATTTGCGATTGGTCATTATCAGACATTATCCAAGATATATTTACCGTTCCCCTCAGAATTGTATTGGGAAGTGGGCTCATTACCACGAACGTATCACGACTGTCATCAAGGTTTTGTCTTATGAGTATTTGAGCATTTGATTTAAAGATAAATAAAAGATTAGCTGTGCCCAAGCTAATCAAAACAAAGAAGATCGCGAATACTAACTTTCTGATACTCATCCTAATTTTCCTTTTAACGTTAATATCAGTTGAATAGCATTATTTGTTTTTGCTATGTTGTTTTGATTTGCTAAAGCTTGATTTAGTAGTTTGTCAAATTCCTCTCTTACCTCCAGACCTTTAACCATATCCCAGCTTTCTGCATATCGTAATGATTCGTTGAAAACTTTAAGATACTCATCTGACTTGAGTTCATCAGACATGTCAAGTCTTGGATATAGTATTCCGAAGACTCCGTAGTAGTTTTTTATGTTTCTACTGAGTTTTCTGTATTGTTCTGGTTGCGAAAGCCATTCTAGGAATCTCCAACTTGATTGGGAATTTGGTCTGTTAAGTGCAACCATGTTACCCCAATAGTCCACCCAGTTATGTATCGGTTCAGACTGTCCTGGAAGCTGAGGGATTTGTGATACCCCTATATTTAGACCTAAGTTAAAGTCTTCATTAGCTTTTATTATCTCTCTTAATCTGTAGCTGGAAACAATCATCATTGCTAGTTTTCCTTCAACAAAAAGTTGTGTATCTTTTGGCAAGGACGAAGACCAAGTACCGTTAATCGGGTCTATAAAACTTTTGTAATACTCTAACGCAATTAAAGTGTTTGGCGATTCTGAAAATATGGTAATTCCTTGTCTATTAACAATCTGTACTCCATTTTGTCGCATTAATATATTAAACAATTCCATTGCAAAACTTGTATTTGATGCTACTCCTGCGGAAAACCCCGCCTGTACAATAGTACCTCCATTTCTAACTGTCAAATTTTGAGCAAGAGATTTAAAGGTGGCCCAACTTGTAGGAGGTGTTGAAACTGCGGCATTTAGTAGCAAGTCTTTATTGTATGCTATCGCAAATGTATCAATCCACATTGGAAGTCCATAAACGGACTTTGTGGCTTCGTCACCAAAGTCACTGACTACTGATTTATAAAATGTGCTCTTTAATGTGTCGAAATCTATGTTGTTGCTTGGTTTGGTGTACTGCTCGTAATCCGCAGCCCAAGTATTATTTATCATGAAAATATCAGGAATTTTGACTGGGTCGTTCTCTTTTAAAATTCTGTTTAGCTCTGCTCTATAAGTAATTGCAGAGTCATAAAATTTTCCCTGTGGCCATTTGTTACTATATTCTATCGTTACATTTGGGTTTAGGGCTTGGTATTCGTCAATTAAGGGCTGCACAACTGATCTGTCTAGAAAAACTCCCCACCATTGCAGCACAACTTTTTTACCAGTTTGTTCATCCGGTTGGTTTCTTTTTACAGTTCTGCTTCCTTGGCCTGATAATCCTGAAAAAAGCAAAATCAAAATTGTAACAGCAACTAAAGCAATAAGGCCGAAAACCAAAAATCCAGGAATTTTCTGCTTTGGTTTGTCTTCAGTTATTACAATTGGATCTGGATCAGTTTCTTTTAGATACTCAGGCTGTTCGTAGAAGTCTGACATTAAGTTCTTTCTGATAAGTAATATGTCACAATTATATCAAATTCAATCTTTGGGCTTAATAACGTTTCATCGAGAGGTCTTGCCATGTAATTGAAGTATAATATAATCAAAAATTTTGTATACTTAGCTGTATTTATTGGATCAAATGGCTAGTTTGTACCAAACGGCAGCAAACGTTAGAAAAATTATTTTGGGTTTTCTAGTTTTTTCTGTGATTTTGATTGGATACGATACATATCAAAGATTTCAGATACAGTCTAAGGAAAGTGGTATTAAGGCTCTCTCACAAAGAAGATTTTATATGGAGCCCAGCAGGGTTTTTGGTGAAATTGAATTTATAACGGTTCCTGGTATATCAGGTGTCAATTACTACCCGTCAACGTTTACTGTGGAAAGCATATATCCTGCGTTTCCTGATGTTGCCTATGTGTATCAGTTAGAGAAACCAAGAATTCGATCAAATACTACCGAAGATGCTTTAGAAGTTGCAAGAAACCTTGGTTTCCAAGATTTGTCAAGTCAACTAGACTCTGAGATCTATGAGTGGTTTAGCCAGGATAAGGCAAAGCGTTTAACTTTTGATTTAGGTGGAAAGAAGTGGCTACTTAAAACTGATTACGTAAACAGTTTGGATGCTAAGTCGTCAAAAAGAGTGCTTAATGATATTACTAGTTATCCACCTTTGATAAAAAATATTATCAAAAGGTTAAATTTTGGCACGTTCGGGTTGCCCGATGGAAAAGTTGACGTTAAATTATCAACTATGGACCCTAATGGTAATTTTACTGAGGTGAGTTCCTCAGCCCAGGCAAGTTATGTACACATTTTCGTGAAGAGGTCAATACCTCTTGCCGATTTAAAACCTGCCAGTTTGCAGCCAGAAAGGTTGCCAAATGAGAAAGTTCCAACACCTGTTTCAGGATACGTTTTTAAAAAAGATCCTCGCAGAGGATCAATAAATTTTGTAGTATCTAATGATTTGAGAAACTTATCTAAAGATTTTTTTGAGTTGGAGTTTACGGATTTTAATTATCTTCCTCAAAAGGGTGCATACCTAATTGTTACCCCTTCTGAAGCTTTTACCAATTTACAGCTTGGTCGAGGTTCACTGGTTTACGTAGGCCCTCAAAACTCGGACTTTTTCGAAAATTACACAAATATTAAATTACTTCGAGTTAGATTTGACGCCAGAAGGACAGAACTTGGATACTACGAGCCTGACAGTTATGTAAACAATGGCTATGTGATACCAATTTATATTTTTCGCGGTACGGCTGAGATGGAAGATGGTAGATTAGCAACAGTAGTCTTTTATATCGATGCAATCAAGAGAATATGAAAATAAAAGATTTCATGGAAATTTTGGCAAAGATAGAATCTCTCTCATCACGCAATGAGGTAACAAAGTTTTTGGCTGCTCAGTTTGATAAAATTAATAAAGACTCAATTGATCCTTTCTTTTACCTCATCCAGGGAAGGCTTGCCCCTAAATTTGTTGATATTGAGTATAACTTCTCAGAGAAGTTGATATTAACTTCTCTTTCAAGTTTTTACATGGATTTTGATCTATCGAAATTATTAAGCTCTATCGGAGATCTTGGAGACTTGGTACTTTATCTTAAAATGGAACGTGATCCAAAAATGGTTGATGCTTCTGAGCAGGTAACAGATGAAGACAGCATTCTCCTTCTTTGGCTAAGACTTAAAGCACTTGCAGAAATTTCTGGAAAAGGTTCGCAAGATTTCAAGGCCAAAAATTTTTTAGAAATTATTTCGTCAGTGTCTCCGACCGCTGCTAAGTATATAACAAGAATCATTTTGGGAGATCTTAGGTTAGGTATTTCAGAAAAAACAGTTTTGGATGCGTTGGGATATTTTATGACAAACAATAAAGCGTTAAAGGATGAGATAAATTATGCATTTGGTGTATGTTCAGATTTAAGCTTTTTGGCAAAACTCTTATTTGATTTAAAGCTTAAAAATTTAAATGTATCTGAGATAAAGAGCTTCTTGAGGAATATTAGTCCAACTGTTGGTCTTCCAGTTGCTCCGAAACTTGTAGAGAGAGAGGTATCTCCTGAGGCAGTCTGGAGGCGCATGCCAAACTGTATAGTACAGCCAAAACTTGATGGTCTGCGTGGTCAGATTCACTATGATGGGAATCATGGATTTATTTTTTCCAGAAACCAAGAAAATTTGACCTCCCAGTTCCCTGAGATAGTTGAGGCTTTAGGGGAGCTAAATGTCAGTACAATAATTCTTGATTCGGAGATTGTTTCATATGATTATGATAATCACAAACTTGGCACTTATCACGAGACCATGCAAAGAAGGAGAAAGTATGATATTGAACTATTTTCGCACCAAATTCCGGTATCAGCGATGTGTTTTGATGTTTTATACTTAAATGGCAGGAATTTAATGAATTTGTCTGTCGTTGAAAGGATTAATATTTTAAGGGACTTACTCTCAAAAATGCCTAATAACTTTCCCATAAAACTACTTGAAACACAACAAGTTACATCCATAGATAATTTATCAGATTTTTATTTCTCATGCGTGAGTCAAGGGCTTGAAGGTATAATAGCTAAAGCAGAAGACAGCATATATGAACCAGGTTTAAGAAATTTTCAATGGATTAAACTTAAATACAATTCTCTCGAAAAAATGGTAGATACCTTAGATTTGATCGTAATGGGATTTTATTCCGGAAGTGGTGCAAGGACTAAATTTGGTTTAGGCGCATTGTTGTGTGGTGTTATAGGTGAGGATGAAAAAATATATTCTGTTGCAAAGGTGGGTAGTGGATTTACACAAGAATTAATGACGGAGTTATACTCTTTGCTGATTGAACTGAAGATGCCATACCCCGATAAGTCATATGTTTTTGATAAAAGTACTAAACCAGATTTTTGGGTAAGGCAAAAGTTAATTGTTGAGGTGGATGCTGACGAAATTACTAGAAGTCCAATATACTTAGCCGGTAAAGGTATACCAACGATGCTTTCTAACGATGATTTTTCCAAGGGATTATCCCTTCGCTTTCCAAGAATTAAAAGAATACGTTTCGACAAATCAAATCCAACCACCGTAAGTGAGCTTATTAACATGTATATTGCCAGAAAGAATCGTGAAAGAGTCTAGTTACAAAAAACTTAGATGATGAAATTTATGTTATACGGAATATACTTTAAGTTTTTCTGCAAAGTTGTTACCCATAAAATGCGAAAGCCTGATGCGGCTTTTTTTCCTTTCTCGCTAAGTTCTCTGGTATTGTAAACTTTGTAATTCTGTCTGCACCAGGTCTTATGTAAGGGTCAAGAATAAAGTCCTGATCTCTAATTATCAGAAGAGTTATTCCACCTGCTTCCAAAACTTGGTTGTTAATGGTTCTGATGATTTCTTTATGACTTTTTCTGAACTCTAAGTTGCCGGCTTCTGGGGCAATAACAACAAGCCCGTATTGAGCTTCAGCTTGTGTGGCCAGTTGCAAAAAACTTTCTATCCCTTCTTCCCATGTTTCCACATTTTCCGAATTTACATAGTTTTTTGTGTTTACTGGAAGGTACTCTACTCCAATTCCTACTTCCTTTTGAACCTTTAGAAACTCGGGTATGTATCTATATATGTTTAGACACCGTTTTCTCTTCGCACTATCTTTAACTATGTCAAGTATTTTTATCTCATCTGGATACATTTTTTCATGATAAAATGATGCTGCTGTATGGATTATAAAACAGTTGAACCAGGTTTGTCTGGCCTGTTTAATGTTTTTGGTTTGTGGTGTCTTAACTTATGTAATTCTCCTAATTTAATCTTTTTTAAATAGTTTTTTGAAGATGACTTTTTCAGGTATCACCGGTCTAACTTTGAGTGAAGTAAAAAGTAGAAAATCCCTGGGTCTGGTTAATAAGTCCATAGATTCATATTCTCCGAGCTATTTAAGGATTTTCTTAAGTAATATCCTTAGTTTAATAAACATCGTTATATTCCCTCTAGTCGTATCTTTATTCTTAATTGGTCTTTATAAAGAAATTTTTGCTTTTTCAACATTTCTTATCGTAAATACTATCGTATCCATCTTTGACCAGGTGAGAGTTAAGAGAACTTTAGATAAGCTTAAGTCACAGTTTAATATTAAAGTTTCTGTGTTGAGGGAATCAAAATTAACTGAAGTTTCTGCCTCTGAAGTAGTAGTTGGGGAAGTGATTTTTGCAAAAGATGGAGATAGTATCGTTGCTGATGGCAAAATAATTCAAGAAAGCTATCTCCAAGTTGATGAGTCATCCCTTACAGGGGAGTCTAACTATTTAAGAAAGTTTGTTGGTGAGGAGATCAAGGCAGGATCGTTTGTAGTAACAGGTTGGTGTTTATACAAAGCGGAAAATGTGGGCAAGTCTAATTACATCAATAAATTGGGCGCAGAGGCGTTAACTTTTAAAGAAAAAAAGAGCAAGCTTCAAAAAAGCTCTGATAGATTGATAGTTTTTTTGGTTTTTGCATCTGTTATTTTGTCTATACTGAATTTTATATCCGTTGACTCTTCACGATTTTCTCAGGAAGAGAAGCTTTTAAGCATCACAACGATTGTATCGTTAGTAATACCACAGACTTTAATTTTCCTATCTACTCTTGCTTTTACAATTTCTATAACAAAACTTTATAGAAAAGGAGTTTTAGTGCAAAAAGGTGGCAGCATTGAAGACTTATCCTATATAGACACGATTTGTTTTGATAAAACAGGAACAATAACTACAAATAAAATGAGCATAGTAGGTGCAAAGTTTTGGAATATAGAAGAAGAAGAATTTGGAAGAATTTATTCTTCGGTATCAAGCAAACTAGTCTCGGTTAATAAAACACAGGAGCTAATTAATAATAGATATTCAAACCATCAAAAGTTAAGTTTCTCGGATTTAAGCCAAATACCCTTTAATTCAAGAATTAAATTTAGTTTAGTGCAAGCACGTTTTAAAGATGAATTTAGGGCAATAATTCTGGGAGCCTGGGAAGTAATTAGAGGATCTATTACCCAAGCTTTATCTAATGAAGTCAGTGAAGTAGTTGAAAGGGCGGAACATGAAGGGTTTAGGGTGTTGGCTGGAATTGTGATTTTTGATTACTTAAATATTCCTACGAATGTACAAAGTTTTTTAGACTTGGATGTTCCAAAGACAGATAAGGTATGTTTGTTTTTCATTAAGGAAGAGCTAAATTTTGGGATTACTGAGATATTTGAAAAACTAAAGTTTCAGGGAATCGACGTCAAGATAATTTCGGGTGATAGCAAAAATTCCGTACAAAGAATTTTGTCGAAAGTTGGCATTGGGCAGGGAGAAAAAGTAGTTGATTTGAGTTTGGAAAATCTAGAGGAAATTGATGTTTCCCGTTACTTTATCTTTTGTCGAGCTAAGCCTGAGGATAAATTATTTATTGTAGATAAGTTAAAAAAACTCGGAAGAAAGGTTTGTATGGTGGGGGATGGGGTCAATGATGTTTTAGGCCTCAAAGCTGCCGATGTATCAATTTCGTTGGAAAGTGGCACAAAAGTTGCTAGAGAAGTATCGGATATTGTTTTGTTAAAAAATGATTTTACGAAGATTAACTTAATTTTTTATGAAGGTGAAAACATAATCTACAATCTCATGCTTTCAACCAAACTATTTTTGCTTAAGTGTTTATATTCAATTTTTTTAGCAATTTACTTTTCTTTCCTTGGTGTTCCTATACCACTGATGCCAAATTCTACCCTTATATTCAGTTTTTTAGGTAGTTCAGCTCCAGGTTACATAATCGTTTTTACAAGACAACAAGTGTTAAGTCCAAAAAGTTTCTTTAGTGAAGTCTTTCGGACCACGATACCGGCAAGTATTTTTATAGCCCTAAGTGTCATTGCCTTTTATCATCTGGGCAGAAGGATTGGCTATGAATTTATATCTATTAATACTTTGATAGTACTGGTAATATTGACCTTGAGTGCTGTTTTTACGATTTATTTTATAGTCTCCTCAAAAAAAATAAACAATCTTTTATATGCCTTGACCTATTTTCATTTTATTATGTTTTTAGGTTTTTTTCAGACGTTACTGCCCGTTGCATCTTTGTCAGATGTTCTTTCAGGCCAATTCCCTATGAATTTTACCAACTGGAATAAACTTGTTCTGTTATTTGGTTTATTAGCATTTGTTGCAATGTTTGGTGTAGTTTTTTTGATCATCTGGAGGCCTTTTAGTCTTTGGAAGTTGATTGTTGTGTTTTTTTGTTGTACCATTGTGTCAGTTGTGGCGTCTGTATTTCCGTTCCGTGAGTATTACAATGTCATCAATTTGAGTTGGTTTTGGTACGTTTTCCTATATCTGACTGGTATTTTTTTTATTTATTTAATTTTTAAACTAAAAATTACTAGGTCTTAGATTTTAGTTAGTGTATAAAATGTTATCACTGCATTCGTTCGAGGGACATATAGGTGATTCTGGACCAGGGTCGCAGACAGCGAGGCAAATAGAATTAGGATTAGAATTAGGACAATTAAAAGAATTAAGAAGAGCATTATCGTCCGTACTACCGCCTTTAATTCAATTAATTACGGCTGTCTGTGAGATTACTTCTGAGCCTAGTAAGATTAAATTGAAAATGTCTCTGTCAGATGGTCGTATACTTGGACTTGGTGTGAGTATAGGATTAGGTAAAGGAAAGCCAGAAGGACAACCAGAAGGACAGCAAGCACCAAGACAGACAGGAGAACAGCAAGCACAAAGACAGACAGGAGAACAGCTAGGAGGACAGCAAGAAGGACAGCCAAAAGGACAGCAAAGAGGACAACCAGAAGGACAGCTAGGAGGACAAGGAGTGGATCCATCAATAGGAACACAAACAACAGTAATTCTTCCAAATACAGGTACAGTGGAACCATTTATTTCATTTTCAGCAGCAGATATTCGTGCAGAAATAGAAAGATCCAGACAAAAACAAGGACAGCCAGAAGGACAGCTAGGAGGACAAGGAGTGGATCCATCAATAGGAACAGGAACAACAGTAATTCTTCCAGATACAGGTACAGAGGGTCCAGATAAAGGTACAGAGGGTCCAGATACAGAGGATTCATCTCCCAGTTCCAGTGGTCGAATTCCTCTCACAGAGGATCCAGATACAGGTACAGAGGGTCCAGATAAAGGTACAGAGGGTCCAGATACAGATACAGAAGAAAATAGAAGATTTGAAGAAAAAATAAAAAAATTCTTACAAGAAGACCCGGAGGATACACCAAGTACACAAAGAGTAGGAACTCCAGGGTCAAAATCAGAACAGAAAGGACTTAGTTTATCCCAGTTGTACTTGGTTTTGGCTAGGTTTTTGACTAAGGATTATAAATCCCCCGAAGCAAGTATTATACATAAAATTTTTGGAGGGTTGTTTAATATAGGTGTAGGTTCATTTAGGCCGTTTGGGGTACCATCTGTGTTACTAAAAAATTTACTTGTTGGAATGAAACGTCCGGCAGAGGCAATCAAAGGTTATAGGAAATTTCATGACACAAATAAGTTTTCAGATAGGCTCATTTTAGCTTATCATGAACTAGCTGCTTTTGTGCTTTCTCCGCTTCATGGTATGCTAAACTTGTCGACTTTAGGTGCTTTCTCGGGTTTTTTAGGAGGGTATAGAAATGTTATGGAAGCAAGAAAGCTTGCGTTTGGACTCAGGGGTATAGAGGAACGAGTTAGATTACTCCATGGTCAACGTGGTGTAGAAAAGTTCAAAAAAAATCCTTTTTTCCGCTTTGGATCTGGTTTGAGGCTTTTGATGGATACAACGGCTTCCATTCCACTTTCAACGCTTTTTGGCATTTCTGGTGCTATATCAAGTGTTGGGGGTACACTAGATAGTGTCATCAAAAAATTAGCTCTAGAAGAAGTTACGGGTTCGTTAATTTCGGCAGGCCGGAAAATAAAAGGTAAAAATACAAGTCCTATGGACCAAATAGGCAAAATACTCAGTTTATTAAACCTAATAACAAGAAGAGATAAAGCTTCTGGAATTGGTAAAAAATGACCATAAAAATAAAAGAAAGAGTGACAAAACTATCTGGCAACTTCAGGATTTAGGTTATTTAGATATGGATGAGAAAAAAAGTTATGTATAAATATAGTAAAATGAACAAGATAAACGAAAACAGTATGTTTCCAAAACAGAAAAGCTGGCAGATTAAGTGCGTCTCAATGCAATTTTATTTACGTTCTGATGGCAATAAAAAGATTACAATTAACTAGTAGGTCTCATGGATAAAAAGCTCTATGATGTTCTTTTTATGATCCAATACATAAAATATAGAGGTGATACTCTACTTTTGCCATCTTCGTTTTACGACCTTATCGTCGCAGACTTCGATACAAAAAGAACATTGGAAAAAAATATTTTCAGCTATATTGATCTACCAAAGTTACTACAAAAAGTTACAAAAGTAAAAATTACTCCTGATTCATTTAGAGATAGTAAAAAACTTTGTAATACAGCTGTTGATCTGCTGAAAACTATACTTAAAGATCATACAAATACCTTAATCAATCAACACTTAAACTACGGAGAACTAACTAGTATCGGCAAAATTCTAGGATTAGAAGATATGTCAACTTTAATTAATAGTTTTATTGAACTTATTAGTTTTGCGGAAAATTTACTGATCGACCAAGAGCTATTTAATTACTATCTGTATTTAGTAAATCTTTCTAAGTTTGGTTTACTAAAGTTTTCTAAAACTTTTTTTGATACGGATAAAGATACCCAAATGTTGGAGATGATCGTCCCCCTTGGAAATTATGAGTCTTACTTAATATTTTCTGATAAACAATTTAGAGACGCAACTATAAGCAATGTTTTTAAGTCTGGTAGGATATTTGCTCCACAGGATATCAATCTTGTTTGGGAGATTTACAGAGCTATTAAACTAAACACGGAGCTATTTGATTTAACATTAGCCGTGATAGGAGGGGATAAAGACCAAATTGAAATGATCAGTGAAAAGTTGAAAATTAATATACCAAAGGAACATGGCGAAATTAAGGAAATATCAGATTTAATTTCTTTCTTTGAATCATATGTTGAATACGTTAAATTAGATGTGGAGAACCTAAGTCAAAAGTATCCAAGTTCTCTTGCTGTGTCAGACGGATCTAGTCCAATTTTAGTTTTTGAAACTGTACTTAATTACTTTAAACTAATTGGAAATAACGTCGTTTCAAGTCTTCTCAAATTTGTGAATGATGATGCTTTTAATGACTTTTTGGTGGATATTCGTTTATTAGTTGACCTAACGGAAATATTAAATTTTTTTGATTATACAAGGCTTTCTAAAGAACACTTTCAGAGTGTAGAAAGTTTAGTAAACTTTGTTGATGAAAGAATTTCAGTTTACAGCAGTACCTGTTGCGGTTTTTACGATATTCAGCTCCTTGATGTTGGATATGAAAAAGCCTTAGAGTTTATTTTAAATAAGCTAGTTGCGAAGAATGAAGTGTTGGAAAAAATCCTCCCAGACGTAATACTAGACGTTAAATATCCAAACATCCTAGAGTCTCCATTTGCAAACAGAAAGTTAATTACGGTTTTACTAAACCTTGCTGCTGATGTACAAGAAAAAACGGGAGAGTCGATATTTGAAGGTTTGTTTAACGAGTCATGTAGTTTTAAAGACGTACTTGATATTTTAAAAGCTGCATTTTCTGTTCGTGAGGATCTTAAAAAGTATGCGGATTTATTTTAGCCTATTTTATTAATTGTTGATCACTAATTAAATTAATTAGGTAAATTAATTAAGTTTCTTCACTAGGCTTTCAATTAGATCAAAACAAAAACTAGTGAATATAAAGCTTTTAGCCAATCAATTGAGATAAATACTGGTGGTCTATAATGATGTTCTCACTAGTCCAACAAGCAAATAATTGTGCACTCTCTAAAAAACTTAGCAATCATGAAGCAAGACGTATATTTTAATTTAGGCATTGGCTCACTCTGTTAAACAAATTTCATTTTTAAGATGAAGTGTGTAAAAGTTTTACCACATTCGGCTACGGAGATAGTTGTTGTGATGATTCTTTAAGAGGGTGTGGATGGAGTTTGTTGAGGTGGTTGGCTGACATGTCCAATTTCGTAATAGTTTGGAGATAAGTAGATCTGACTCATGAATTCCATGCTGGATTCTATTATGCCTTTTTCATCAATCTGCAAAGCAAATTTTATTTGTGTTGAAGTTAGGGGGATGTTGAGGTTACTCATTAAGCTATCGTTGACAATTACTTTTTCTTTGTTAGCATTGTTGAATCCATCGAAGAGTTGTATAGCACCATCTAAAGCGAAAACTTTAACTGTTGATTTTGAGATTTTCGGGCCAATTTTCGTTGGTTTTTCTATAACTATTTCAAGAATTTCATGAAGTGTCGGTTGCCCTTGGGTTGTAAATTTCAAAGACAGTTGTTTATTTAACTTTTTGTAAGTTGTATTCATTTTTGTTCCGCTTGCATTGATTATTGTTTCAGTGTAAACAATATTATCTTCACTTATTTTTATCTGATCATCATTTGTGATATATCTAAAAATTATTTCGCCTATTTCGTAACCTTTTCTATTACTCGAACTACTCGAGCCTGTTATGCTGTCGTAAAATGTTTGTCCCAATCCACTGGGAGAAATAGGTAGACCTCTAAAGTACTCTATGTTAAGTTGAAAAGAGTTTCCATCAGTTTTTAACAAGTTTGATGATGTTGAGTTATAACTCCAGCTAAAATCTACTTTACTAGTATCCAGCCCGGGTGTAATCCCGTATTTTTTCTGTGCCTCTTCATATATTGAGTTCATCTGCTTTTTGTAGTAAGCCATGCTTTTGAACGCCTTATTTCTTTCGGCACTTGATGAATTTGGGTCTGAATAGGTCATGTAGGCTTGTCTGTATGCTTCATTCGCAGCAGTATATTTTTGATCGTATTCTTGTTTTTTTGCGTACAGCAAAGTTCCTCTATCATATTGAGAAAGTCCTATGTCAGTTTCTTTTTTGATTTGTCTATCTTCCGAAAGCTTACTGAAACTGGGCAAGTTTTTTGCAAAGCTGATTGCTTTTTGCGGTAACTTACTAACGTAACCTGCAGCTATTAGTGAACTACCAAGACCACCTCTAAACTCATTTAGTGCATCTTTAGCGATTGGTGGCAAAGAGAATGGCTGGATACTAAGCTGATCGTCAATTTTTTTTAGAGCGTTCGGTATGGAGAAATAAATCATTAAACCAATTAAGGTGAATATTAAACTATTTATACCGGCTCCACCCGCTCTGGAAGCTAAATCAGCAAGCCAAAACTCTAGTCCAGTTAGTGGTGGAACATACGTTGAAAATGTAACATCTGGAAATTGAGCTTGAAATGAGGCGCTGGTAAATAACAATGTTAACAAAAACATTGCATAAGTTACAATGTAGTGCAAACTAGCAGACAACATTGTTTTAAGAAATGATTCAACATTCTTTGTCCCAGTGCCTGGAAAAGCAACCGTAACAAACACAAAAGGAGACAAAATTGGAAACAGTACCAGTGTTATGTACTTTTTTAACAAAATCCAAAGTATCTTCAGTCCAATCCAAATAGTTGCCAGACCAATCACCAAGTTTATTAAGTTACCAAACCAAGCATTTTCGTTCGGACTGTTTCCATTAGCTCCAAAAAACTTAAGTATTGATCCTATAAAATCGTACAAACCGACAAAAAATGCTCCAAGTCCTCCTGACGAATTCAGTGCATCTCTGAAATCTGAAATAAAATTGGTAACCGGTTTTGTTACGTCTATTCTTTCTCTTACATTGAAAATATTCATTCTCGGATCATCTGCATAGAGTCCTCTGTTTTCGCAATTTTTAGCATCTGTTGCAGTGGGAATTGAGAAAAATGATCCACATGGATTGAGAGAATTTACCGTTTTTACTTTATTTTCGTCCAAAGACTCCAAAAATACTTGCTGTCCAGGAGATCCCCTTCCAATTAGTAAAGAATGCACTGCGTTTGTGCCAACAGTTATAAAATCAATAAACAGTGCTGAAATTGAATAACTTAAAGGCACTAGTATCAAGGCTAAAGCTATTGAAGGAATTGCACTCTGGAGAGTAATCTTTGTTTTTGGGCCGATTCTATCTCCTAGTATTATCGCGAAGGCAACTATTAAGATTATAACTATTAAAAACCCAAAAACAAAACTCACTGCCCAACCCCAAAATGATTGAATTGGCTTAAGTAAATCCTCACCTCTTCCTGGATAGTATAGATATGGATCTTTTTGTTGTTGTGCAGATACTAAACCAAGATTTCTTAAAGCATAGACCTGTTGATTAATAAATTCTATTGCGCTTGCCGGTCTTTGTTCTAGTAGAGCCGTAGTTAAGTTGTTTGTAATAGAAATAATCCCTGAACCATTTAAAAGACTTTGATTTATATAAGAAATAACTTTCTGTCTTGTGACAAAACTTGAATCACCATTTGACTTTGAGGCAGCCTCTATACATGCTACCTTAGAATAAGTGGCATCATCGTTGAGTACTAACTTAAATACAGTATCCTGTAAAGCCCCACAGACACCTGACAATGTGGTAATATCCTCTCCTACGCACTGCCTCCTAATACTACACGTAGCGTTAGAAGAAGCAGTCTCTGACACTATTTTCCCCGCTTCAGTATCAGTATTAGAGTTTGCATGCACTCTGAATTCATGGAAGACAAAATTGGAAAAACTCAGGTGAGGAAAAATCGAAAAAAAGTTAGCAAGCAGAACGGCAAAGAAAAACAACCTTATCTTGTTGTTCTTGTTATTCATTGTTTTCAATAATGCACCAACACTATATGTCTTCATTGTTATTAATTTTGCCTAGTTTTGAACAATTTTTCTCTGTATTTCTTCTGAAATACTTCCAAAGTATATGTGTATGGTAACATTAAGTCAACTTTTAAAATTATTGAATTTATTTTATGAATATCAAATGGAAAAGTTAAGAGTAACCACTAGAAAAATAATTTATTCTGTTTTTGGACTTGTAACGTCAGTAATTTTTTTAGATTTGGTGCTTGGGATTTTTGAGGCATCAAAAGATAACTACCTGGTTCGGTTAATAAATGTTTTGTCTTCATTTTTTGTTTCACCCTTTTCTGGCACGGTTTCAGTCAATTCACTGAATATTCTGCTTGATGACAGGTTTAACCCAGATTATGTTATAGCTATGCTAGCTTATATGTTTGGAGCTTTAGTTTTAGGTGAGTTTGTAACAGCATTCATGTATGAAAAACTTAGAGATGTGATTCAGAATTTTGTTGATGCATTATTTAAACTTGTTTCTTTCTTGTTGTTTACTAGAATAGGTATAGACTTTTTTGGCAGTCAGGTAAATTCTATATCACCGATCATCGTTCAGATAATTTGGTATCTGACAAATTGGAGCACAGGGTTAGTTCCGAGTGTGGTTTTCCTGGGTTTGTTAATAAATTTAAGTTCTGCACTCTGGTTGTTGATAATTGTGGTAATAGATTCTCAGTTTGAAAAAATACTAGACGCATTTTTTAATGCAATTAACCTCGGAGATCCTAAAATCAACGTAGTTAAGCCAATAATTAAGATTACAAGAAAAATTGTGTATTTAGTTAATCCTGGAAGAGTAATTAACATTAAGCTTCCTGGTAGAAGAAAGGAGATAGTGATTATAAATAAGCCGGAAACGTACAATTCAAAGACATTCAAAAAGGTCAACCAAGAGTTTATATCAAACAACGATTAGTCTAGGTTCTGCTCAAGTATCATTTTTTTTGTTCTTAATTTTCTATGAAAAGTAATACCAAACCTATGAGCTTCATCCCTAATTCTTTGTATTAGCAGAATTGCACTTGACTTTTTGTTCATTGAAATTTTTTCAAATTCTGGTTCAAACTCATTTATTTTTGGTCTGAACTGATGAGTAATCTTATAAACTTCCTCATTTTTTTTCGCTATACCAATTATTGGAATATTTTCAAAGCCCATATACCTTAGGATTTTGTAGGCACTACTTAACTGTCCTTTACCCCCATCTACCACTATCAGATCTGGCGGTTGTGAAAGGCTTATGTCTTTGTCTTTTTTAGTTTCCTTTATATGTTTTAGTCTTCTTTCCAGCATTTCTTGCATCATTGCATAATCGTTTGGCGTATCGAAATTTCGGATTTTGAATCTTCTGTAAAGTTCTGGTTTAAGTTCTCCATTTATCATTACAGTCATTGCCCCTACCGGGTTTGTTCCCTGTATGTTACTAATGTCATAACATTCAATTTTAAAGTTAGCTTTCAAAAAAAGTTTTTCCTTTGGAAAGTCTAGTTTTTCAATTAAATCTTTCAGCGCTGATTGTTTTTCACTTTTTTGAATTTCTGCTATTGATATATCATCTACTTCAGAGTTGACTTTGATGTGCGCGGTTATATATCTAATCTCCTCAATTTTTTTCTTCCATATATTTGCGTTCTCAAAATCAAGGGACTTCGCGCACTTAAACATTTCTTTTTCGTACTCCTTGATAATTTCATTTTTCTCTCCCCTAAAGAACTTTTTTATTTTGTTTATTGAAGCGTTGTAATCTTTGCTATTTTGAAGAGAAGCACATGGGGCCTTACACAATCCTAAATGGAAATACAAGCAAGGTTTTTTGTCAGAAGATTCAACTATTGTCGGATTACTTGAAATCTCCACCATTTTCCTGTTACATGTCGCATAAGGAAATAGTTTTCTTAGCTTTTTAAGTATGTTTCTAAGTGGCAGTTGGGATGGAAATGGTCCAAACAACTCTCCTTTTATGTGATTTTTTTTTGCTGAGTCTCTAATTATTCTTATCCTTGGGAAGTCATTAACTTTTGGTACTTTGTCTTCGATCAATATCCAGCTGTAGTTTTTATCATCCCTCATTAGTATGTTGTACTTAGTTTTGTATTTTTTTATCAAGTTGTTTTCAAGAATTATTGCTTCTACTTCGCTATCAACTACTATGAACTCAACGTCT
Source organism: Candidatus Dojkabacteria bacterium (assembly GCA_003694175.1). Classification (GTDB taxonomy): domain Bacteria; phylum Patescibacteriota; class Dojkabacteria; order J137; family J137; genus J137. Next base: position 18,634 of record RFKV01000059.1, read on the forward strand.
TCTGTTTGCTCTATCATTTGTTGCTTTCGCTTTTCAAGGTCGTTGAAACTTGCGAAGTAGCTTTTAATCCTGTTGTATAAATTTTTTGCCTTACCAACATAAAGTACCTTTCCCTCAGCATTTTTGAACAAATAGCAGCCCGGACTTTTTGGTGCTGATCTGACTTTTTCTTGAAACTGTTTACTTTTTGTTTCTAGTATTTTCATAAATTGAAGTATCGTAATAATAAATAGTTTGATTAGTAAGTAGATTACATGTAAAATACAGAGGTCTTTGGCTAGTTATTACTCTCGGATGAACGTAAACATATCGTTAAGAACCTTTCTAGTGTTTGCCTTTGGCTTTTTTTTAGTTTGGATCCTTTGGAACATTTCAGGCATTATATTAACATTTTTTCTCTCTTTCATACTTTTTTCCACATTAAAGCCAATTGTTGATAGATTAGAGGATTTAGGTTGGAAGAGGGGGGTTGCGATAACCTTTATTTATCTGACTTTTGTGTTTGTTCTGATGTTTGCCTTCTACTTTATTGTTAATCAGACCTTTGTTCAAGCCAAAAATTTCCTAGTCAATTTGAATTTAAATCAAGAGTATATTATCTCTCAAGTCTCAAGTATTTCTCCAAATTTGGGATCTCAGCTTAGTTTTTTGCTAGAGAATTTACAGGTTGCTCTTTCAGATCCTTCGTTTTTAAGTTCTTTAAGCTCAAGTGAATATTTAGGTGCGGTAATTTCGTCGTTGAGTATAGTTGGTGGTCAAGGCTTTAGGTTATTAGGTGGTTTCTTTGGTGGGTTGTTTTCTGTATTTGTTGTTTTGTTTCTTTCGATTTATATGGTTTTGCCTAGAAAAAATTTTTATTTGTCTGTCCTACGGCTTATACCTAAAAAATTTGAAGAAGCTTTAATACCGATTTTAGAAAAAATTCAGATGGGGCTTGGATCTTGGGTTGTCGGTATGATAGTTCTGATGTTGTTCGTTGGGTTGTCGACATATTTAATAATATTGTTACCGTCGTTTTTTATAAGTGATTATAAGTTAGCACAATTAGCTTTTCTGATTGCCTTAATAGCGGGAATTTTAGAGGCCGTTCCTAATATAGGACCATTATTGACCTATCTTATAACAATTTTGTTTGCAGTGCTTCTTGGATCGCCTTTTGGAGTATTGGTTTATATAAGTGTGTCTTTCTTTTTACTTCAACAGGCAGAGGCATTGTTTCTTGTTCCAACTGTAATGAAAAAAGCTATAGATGTTCATCCAATAGTATCAATTTTGGCAGTGATAATAGGGTTTGATCTAACAGGTTCACCGATTGGAGCTTTATTGTCCATACCTGTTGCTGGCACTTTACAGATTATAACATTGGAAGTACTGAAGTATTGGAGATCATTAGATACAAATGAAAGCAGTTATCTTTGATTTAGACAACACCCTTTGTGATACTTTAAGTAGTATCCCAAGATCAATGAAGGTTTGTTATAAATACCTAAAAAACTTTTTTCCAGATTTAGATTTAGATAAATTTTTAAAGATAGAAGAGGAAATATTTGTTAGACTTACTATAGAACAGCGTTTACCTGTGTATAGTTTTAGGGCTTTGTATTGGCATGAAATTTTTCAAGAGTTGGGGCTTGAGGCTGATCCTATACTAATAAAAAATGTAATTCATCTCTACGGAGACCAAATGGCAAAAACCGTTGAATTGTTTCCTGGAATAGAAGACCTGTTAACTGAATTAAAGAAAAGAGGACTAAAATTAGCCATCCTCAGTAATGGTGATTTTTTCACCAAGGCTTCAATGGTTGAGTACCTAAATATAGGTAAGTATTTTGATCTTGTAGTTGCATCGGACATCACTCAAGTTGATAAACCTGATCCAAGAGCCTTTTTGTATGTGCTTCAGAAATTAGACGTTAAAGCATATGAATGTCTTTTTGTTGGTGATGAAAGGCAGAACGACATTATGGGTGCTCAAAATGTAGGCTTAATTCCGGTTTATGTCACATGGCCTGAGAAAAATTTAAATAAAGTCGTAGAAGGTGCCTACAACGTCTCAACGCCTCTACAGATTCTTGATCTAGTTGAACAGAATTTAACGATAGCAAACTGATTCGTTTTAATTGCTTCTTAATTGTTTTTACTGTTTTACTATGCACATTATCTTCACTTGATCCAGATTAGGTTTAGCCTAACAACGTAGCAAATAATAGACCGTAAATGCGAACTTACAAAATCATAATTCACTATTCCCACCAAATCGGTTAGTCAATTTTGTTTATCATCGAGATTAAGTTTTTTAGTATCATCTTTAACTAAATCACCTAAACTATCTCGCATTTATCTCCTACGCAAGCGTACTCTTTAGCACCATTAGTTTCGTCATCGAGCTCAAAATCAATTAACCTAGAGTAGTCAATCTCAGGCAATTTAGAAACCATTTCTTCATATTGTTCTTTTGAGATAGTTTCATATGGTGCAAGCTCATAGACTATGTCTTCCTCCTCTTTAGGTAGGAATGCCAAGCCTCCTATTATATCCCAGTTTTTATAAATCCAATTGCCAGCTTCTAACCATTCATCTTTTCCTACACTGATAGTTACAGAAGGATTGTGTTCAGTAAAGTTAACCTTGCACATCTTCCAAATTTCTAACTGTTCTATGGCAGATATATTGTTTTTATAGACAGCTGACTCAGGTGATTTAACCGGAAATTCTAAAACATATGTATTTGCATTATCGTAACTTTGACCAACTTCTGGTTTAAATGGAAAACCTTGCTCCTTCAGCATCTTAAAAAGTGGATCTGTGGAACTGATTCTAACCCGACGAATGTAGTATGGTGAGTGTCTTGTATGCAGTCCTGATGAAGTGTCAGTCAATTGTGAGCTATTACCGGAAGGCTTAACGGTTGTAACACAAGTTGAAGGATTAATACCAAATCTTTCAGCGTATCTTCTATTTACTTCAATAGCATGGTCTCTGAGCTTACTCATAACTTCCTGATTTCTCAAGATAGGACAATCCCAAAGGCCTGTAAAGCTAACTCCAAGTAGCCTTTCCTCTTCACAATTTTTCTTCCACTCAGGAGATAAAAATTTAAAATCAGTGAGCATAGATTGGTATGTACCCAGAATTGTTGCAAGTTCAATCTTATCTATCAAAGACTCTAGAGTATCATTCTCTCTAGCAACAATGGAGGAGAGATTACAAAATTGCTTAGACCTAAGCACAATCTCCCCACATGGATTAGTACCCGCTGAAGAAGCATAGTCCCTAAAAGTTTCCCATCTCCTTGCTGGTAGTTGATGTTTTAATCCTCCCCTGTTAAATATTCCTCTTTCTCCACTTCCACTACTTGCTAATGCTGTCCATTCTTTTAAAAATTCTACTGAACTGGGTTTTTGGTTGTATACTGCAGAGTTGTTCGCCATAAATCTTTGTGGACTATGAAGATAGAATTGACCTTCTTTTGCGTGTCTCATCTCCTCGTCGTCCAGGTCGGAAAGAGAAATCATTGCACTTCTTCTTACTCCTCCGGCTACGACAATTTGTCCGATTTTGCAGCATATATCGTGAATATCCAGTGTTGAAAGTTTCTGACCTTGTTTGGATAGGATTTTCCTTCTTGTGAAGTCTATCAAGTCTACAAGTGGTTCTGGCCCGGAACTTCTCCCTCCCATAGTTTTTAGTCTTGCTCCTTTCGGTCTTAACTGGCTAAAGTCAAATATTACATTTTTGCCATCTAACCATGTTTTTACCCCAAAAACAAACGCCTTCGCCCATCCTTCTTTACTGTCTTCTATTGTGTATTTTGGTAGAATATCTCCTGTCTGCATTTTTACAACTGGAAAGTTTTCTATAAATTGTTTTTCAACCGAGAACCCAACACCAGCACCACACATTGAGATGTACATTATTTCGCCCAAATCCTCAGGCTTGGTAACAGCTAAATAGGCACAGTTGTAAGCAGTAACATTGGTTGCTCTTGCAGCAGGACCTGCACTCCACAAAAGTCTCATAGAAGGAACAACTCGCATCTCTTTAATTCCATTTTTAACTCTTTCATACTCCTGTTCTGTCAATTTGTTACCTAGATTCTCTTTCATGAAGTCCATGTATCTATCAACCGTCTCAATCCATGTTTCTCTTCTCCCTTTTTCAGGTAGCCATCTAGAGTAGGACATATAGTAAACAAACTCAGCAAGACTATTTGGAAAATATTTCTTACTTTCCTTAACTTTTTCTAAAAATTCTTGTTTGTTTGTGTTGTTTCCAAATTGGTCTGATGCTGTATTGATGCTGTTTGTTGTTGTGACCATAGATTTAACACTAAATAATAAAATAAACTTATACCTAATTTTTATTATGCAAATAATGTTTTAAGTAAAACTAAGTTTTTTTATTTCTATTACTTAATCTTTTCAGCTCCTTCTCAACTTCTTCAAGTGTTTGAAATTCTTTGTACACTGATGCAAACAGTAAAGCTCCAAGTTTGTCAATTTCAGTTAATTTGGCCAACACCATCTCACCTATGTCAACTGATTTTATTATTGTTTTATCTGTGTTAAGTAAGTTTTGTTCTATTTCGTTTATAAGTTCATCTATTCTATTTTCGGATATATTTCTCTTTTTAACTGCCTTGAGTATCCCACGTTTAAGTTTTTCTCTGTCAAAGTCTTCAACCCTACCATCTCTTTTTAGAACTTGCAAAGTTACTTTTTCTATCCTTTCGTAGGTTGTAAACCTTTTACCGCATGATTTGCACTCTCGTCTCCTTCTTATTGAATTTACTGTACTGCTTCTTTTGTCGATAACTTCATGTTGTGTACTTGAGCAATATGGACAATTCATATCAACAGGTAGTACTTGTCACGAATGTTATCACCAACATCTTGTGTTGTAAATAGAAAAATTTGTTCCACGCAGGAGTTGCTTCCAAATCGTGTTTTCACGGGTTAAAAATTTATCTAATTGCTTAAAAAAACACGTTGGCTGTTTGCCGCTAGATAAGTATAGGTTCGAATTTAAAAAGATCTAGTACAGTTAAATGCTTTATCTACTCAAGGTCTATCTTTTTGTTTTTAATAAAATTCCTTGAAGTTGAAAACATTAAAACCTATATGTTGGATGTTATGTTAGAATTGAACTATGGTTTTGTCCGCTAAACAAATACTAAGTAGCATACCTAACATTACTACTGAAGGAATAAGAGAAGATAAAAAAACTCGCCACCCAGCACATGAATTTCAAGCATTTGCCTACAAAATCGCGGCAGATTTTAACGACTTAGTTAATTTAAAGCTGTATTTAAACCTTCTTAAAAGAGTTGATAGAATAATAATCGAACAGGCATACTCATTTGCTATTGATTCAAGGGCAGCTGATAAAAAAAAATCGTTTCTATGGAAGATTAAAAAACTTAGAGATGATTTA
>RFKV01000060.1 GCA_003694175.1 Candidatus Dojkabacteria bacterium
GAATAAGGGAAAGAACAAACTTTTTGGAATAATAAAAACATAAAGAAATAAAGATTAAAAATATTAAAAAATCTTGACACGAGTAACTCGAGATGTTACTTTTTTAATGGGGACATGTAAAGGCTATGATTTTTCTAAACAAAAATATTTTGTGTTTGCCTTTGTTATTATTAGCGGCTATTACAGTAAGAGCTGCTACGTTTACTGTAAATACTTTGACAGATAACTATGATGGGACGTGCGACCCTACGCACTGTTCTCTCAGAGACGCTATAAATGCGGCTAGTTCAAATGGTCAGAGTGATACTATAGTTTTCTCTGTATCTGGGAGTATCAGTCTTAATCCTTCTTGCGTTAATGTTTCCTTATCAGATAACCAGCCTCTAGTAATTGATGGAGCGTCATCGATAACATTACAAGCAAATGGTACATCTGCTTTTTGTATTTATAGCAACCGAGTTGAACTTAAGAATCTTACAGTGGAGGGTAACACAGGGGTAGGGGAAGCATTGGTTTATGCCCAAGGAATACAAAATTTAGTCTTGAAGAGTCTAACAGTGCAAAATAATTCGAATGGCGGTGGAGTTTATCTAAATCAAGTTGATAATGTTGAGCTACGCAGTAGCATTATTAAGGGCAACGGGGCTGCAGGTGTAAAAGTAAGAGAATCGACATCAGTTACGATAGGCGGGCTTGATTCATTATTGACTCCTACCCCAAATCAAATTTATCAGAACGGCCAGGAAGGGATTGTCATAGAAGATTCTAAACTTATAACTGTTTCCTACAATTATATTGGAACGGATATTAATTCTAACGGACCGACAACTGATCCCCCGACTAGTATACTGCCAAATCAGAACTCTGGGGTTGCAATAGTTTCAACAACAGGATCTTATAGCAATAATAACTTAGTAGCTCATAACAGAATTGCATATAACAAATTTGAGAATGTGTTAATCAAAGATCCTAATACTTCTTTTAATGAAGTCAGAAACAATCATATATATTCTGATTTTTGTCTTTCAAGCCCTACGTTACCTCCTAACAATGGGGTAGTTATTTCAAATGGCACTAAACAAAACATTATAAGAGCTAATAGAATCGAATGTCACAAGTATAATGCTGTTCAGGTCGTAGGAGAAAATACGAATAATAACGAAATTCTAGATCATGACGGTAGCACTTTTTCGATAGTTGGAACCTCCTCCTTAACTTCAGTTATGAGAAAAAGCGACACTGTGGTTTTAGTGCTTAATGATTATAACAATGGAGGATTTCCCACCACTACTACTTCAACTCCAATTCCTCCTGGTCCTTCTTACACGACAATAAAAAATAACATAATAGAAGAGGGAACCTATCACGGAATACACGCGATTTTGTCTACACACGTGTTTATTGGAAACAATACGATCAGGCAAAATGGTGCAAACGGTATTTTGATAGTTGGCTCATCAGGAAGAATAGGAGCAGATGAATTTGATAATCCATTTCCTAATACGATAACTCAGAATGGTCAGACCGGTATTCGTGTAGAGCCTCATTATGGAAGTAATACAAGCTATTCCAACTATTCAGATGATACAAACTCCGTGCTTACTATTAAAAACAACGTAATTAACTCAAATGGTTTGGTGGGAATATTCGGGGTTGACAATGAAGCTGATGATGGACAAAGTCCACTTCAATTGAACACCACAAATACAATAGGCCCACATCTTTGGGTCAAGGTGGTTCAACAGTGGTTTGGAGCAGTTGAGGTATTGAATGCCTCTAACAACCCGGTAAATACTATTACTGCAGGAGCTATCTTTTCTCCAACATGCAACAACACCTATCAGTTGCAAACTTACAATGGCGGTGCATGGGGTCCCACAGGATTTGTTCTTACTGATCTTACTACATGGTTTTATCCACCTTACAATTCACTTATCACGGACGATTTCGTTGACAACTCCAACAACTACGTCAATTGTAATCCGATGACAATAAGTGTGCTTGCCCCCTCTTTATATGGAACAGCTTTATTTAGTTTTGATGGTAATAGTACAACGCATCCTGTTACACCCGATAACGGCCTCCCATTTTCTTCGTCATCAATCTCCTCCAAAAATGCAAGATACCAAATTGCAGAGGTGAAACTCCTAGGTCCTAGCTCTGCTGATGTGATAATTTCAGGGAGAGTAACAGACTATAGAGGTAGAGGGTTGAAAAGAGTTATTGTTAGATTAGAGGGTGGAGGACTTTCTTCATCTTTGCAAACGTTTACTAACTCTTTTGGATATTATTCCTTCAATGTTCCTGCTGGATATATTTACATCATCCAACCATTTTCTAAAAAGTACATTTTTAAGCCCTCTGAGCATGTCATAAATGCGCAGGAAGATTTACAGAATGTTAACTTTGTGGGTCTGGAAAACCTTGGAAAAGGACTCACTATTAAATAGCAATAAAAAACCGATACTAGAAATTTATCTCAAAGAATAGTTTCAAAGCCAGATGACTATGCAACCAGTTTGCATAAATTAGATATATTTCTGCAAATCTGGTTCATGCCAAATAGTGGTACTGTAGAAGTTTTGAAGCCAAGTAAATCCTCATCTTTTAGCTGTGTCTGTAATGTCATAAAATGAGGTGTATCTCAAGCTGC
>RFKV01000061.1 GCA_003694175.1 Candidatus Dojkabacteria bacterium
ATACAATCCTTTATGCAAGTTACTAAATCTTTGCTTTTATTTTTATTTAATTGAGTTTGAGTTTAGTTAAGTTTGAGAAATTTGTGATATAATGCGAGTATAGGCAGCTAGCTCAACTGGCTAGAGCTTTCCGTTTACACCGGAAGGGTTGGGGGTTCAAGTCCCTCGCTGCCTATTGCTTTTTATATGCGGAGTGGTAGCTCAACTGGTTAGAGCATTCGCCTGTCACGCGAAAGGTTGCGAGTTCGAGCCTCGTCCATTCCGTTTTTATAAGTTTGACCCAATTTATTTATTTGGCTCTTTGATCTGTGCTTTTGAAATGTGATCTTACCTTTTTTGAGGTGTTGGCACTAATTAAATTAAATAATTTGACTTTAGATCTCTTTAATTCTCTAGATACTAGAACAAAACATTTGCTTTCTAAAGAATTAAGTTAGTAACACTGTATAATTTTTGTGAGTAAGATCAAATTAATTAAAACGTTACCTCATCTGCATACGCTGTTTTTACCTCATAGTAGTGAAGATTGTGCTTGTTTGTCAAATTTTTCATTGGAGGGATTTAATTGGATACGGTCTTTAAGGAAAGTCACTAACAAGATTAATTTTGGTGTTCTACTTGATCATTTGATTCAATTTGGTTTTAGGAAAGTTGACAGGGTTTCTTCGCCTTCAGAGTTTTCTCAAAAGGGAGATATCGTTTCCTTATGGCCTGTTGGTTATGATCACCCCATAAAGATTTCTTTTTTTGGAGATGAAATAGATGAGCTTTACTTCTATGATGAGGTTTATGGCAGAAAAATTAATGATATACAAGAATTTTTTCTTGGAAGTATATCGAAAGGTTTAACATTTGAAGATTGTAAGGTGTTATGTAATGTACAAAGTAAACTTCCGGAAGATAGAAGTGAAATCAAAAAGGTGGATAATTGTATTACTAAAATAATATTTACCAAGTCTTTTCAGGGTATCTTTTCTTTGTTAGGAATTCCGGCTGCTGAAGTAATATCAGCCAACGAAAAAGGATTTTTAGGTAAATACAATGAGTTCTTTGAATTAGGAAGTTTTGAGTTTTTAAGTACAGATTTTGTCTTTCCACAACTTTTTTTTGGACAGGAAGATATTTTTATTAATGAAATCAAGAGATTGGTTAATTTAGGATACGAGGTTTTTATAAGTGAAGACATCAGCTATGGTCAAAATATAGAGAGTAAACTAAGAGAATTAATTCAGAGGTGTGAAATTAAAGGCACAGACTTAAAAAAAACATTAAACAGTAAAACTGGCATCTTTTTAAATATACCTAGCAAGTTGCCAGCTGGTTTCATATCTGAAAGCCTAAAACTTGCATATTTCACCGATAGAGAACTAAACGGAACAATTTATTTGGGAAGATCTGAAAATTTTACAAAAGCTGCAGGCAATATAAAAAAGCTTTTGAGGCAGCTTGAGGGAAATGTAAAATTGGGGGATTATGTGGTGCATGAAGATTATGGTATTGCAATTTATAAAGGGCTTTCTCAAGACAATATCGATGGGGAGATTCTGGAATTTATTGAACTTGAATTTGAACGTTCTGATAAACTTTTTGTTCCATTAAACCAGACCGAAAAAATATCCAAATATATAGCTCCCGAAGGCTCCAACGTTAAGCTGTCAAAGCTTGGGGGAAACGCTTGGCAAAACACAAAGAAAAAAGTTGCCTCATCAACTGGCGCTTTAGCAAAAAAATTATTAAAACATTATGCTACTTTGGCTACAACTACCATTGAACCAATAGATGTTGATGACACAGAAGAATACAAACAATTTATTTCTGAGTTTCCCTATGAGTTAACACCTGATCAGATAAATTCAATAAATGAAATATTTTCAGATCTTGCAAAGAACAAGCCGATGAATAGATTGTTAGTCGGGGATGTCGGCTTTGGTAAAACGGAGGTGATCATGAGGGCTTGTTTCAAGGTTGTAGAAAAAGGAGGTCAGGCGATTGTTCTTTCTCCAACCACAGTACTTACTCAGCAGCATTTTGAAGTTTTTAAAAAAAGGTTCCAAAATTTTCCTATTTCGATCGGTTTTGTATCAAGGTTTAAGACTGCAAAGCAAAATCAAAAGGAAATTGAGAGTTTTAACTCAGGCATGACTGACATTTTAATAGGTACGCATAGATTAATTTCTAATGATTTAAAGCCCAAGAGATTAAAGCTAATTGTTATAGATGAAGAACAAAAGTTTGGAGTTAAGCAAAAGGAGAAGTTAAAAGAGTTAAACTACTCTGCTCATTTGTTGTCGGTTTCAGCAACCCCAATACCAAGAACATTAGGAATGGCTCTGTCATCTTTAAAGGATTTGTCCATAATTTCAACTCCACCAGCTAACAGAAAACCAATTAAAACTGAGATAATAAAAGATAATTGGAACAAAGTTATTGAGGCGATCAAGTATGAGGTAGATAGAGGTGGTCAAGTATTTTTTCTGCACAACGAAATCAGTACTTTGCAAATAATTTATGATAAGTTAGCTAAACTTTTGCCTGATTACAGATTTGTAATAGCACATGGAAGAATGAGTAATGATGAATTAGATCGGTTTTTTGCTGAATTTTACGACAAAAGATATGATGTTTTGATAACTACAACTATCATTGAAAATGGGTTAGATATGCCAAATGTAAATACGATCATAATCAACAATGCAAATTTATTTGGTATTGCGCAGCTTTACCAATTAAGAGGAAGGGTAGGAAGATCAGATAGACAAGCTTTTTGTTATTTGATGTATAAAGGCTTTGATATAGATGATAAGTCAAAACTTCTAAAAAACTTCTCCATTAATAAACACAAGAGAACAAATCACCAATCTAGTAATAAATCATTGCAGACAGCAACAAGCAATTTAGTTTTTGAATATATGGAAGAAAAGGCTTATTTGAAAAGACTAAAAGCCATTGTTGAAAATCAGGATCTTGGTGCTGGTTTTCGTCTTGCTTCTCGAGATTTAGAAATACGGGGTGCAGGAAACCTACTGGGAGAAGAGCAGTCAGGCTTTATCTCAAATGTTGGATACGTTCTTTATCTCAAACTACTTGCGCAAGAGATAGAAAGACTAAAGCAAAATAACTAAAATAAAATTCTGATTTGTTTTGTAACTTAAATCTGTTTAACTTTCTTCAATGTATCCATGTATATTTCTCAGATCAAAAACGCTTTCCCCATCTGAACTAGTAAACATTCCTCCTGGTGTAGGAGGATAAATAGCTCTAAGAATTTTAAACAGTTTTGATAACTGACTTTTGGTGAGATGAGCTCTGAAAGGGTTATTCTTCAAGGTATCATTTATGCTTCTATGTTCGGGCCTAACAAAATCAATATGCTCACCTTCAAAAAGAGAGCTTATAAAACCAACAACAACAGATGTTATTTGATACGTTTCTGACACACTTAACACAGTTACAGCTAATTCTTGTGTATCTTGAATGTCGCCAATTTCAAACGAGAGGTTCTTGTCACCACCTCTGCGTACTAACTTTATGTTTTTAGGGTGAAAATACATCAAAAAAACTTGCCCGACGTTTGCTATTCTCGTATTCATTAACTCTTCTAAGCAATCATTGAATTTTTGTCTAAACTGTTCAACCTCTCTATCCGTACATAAAATATAAAAGTTTATCCCCTTCACAGTCTACAGTCTTTTGTTTGGCAAGTCACTTTTTACACTCGTTAAGACTACTCTTTTACTATATTCTTTTATTGTATTCAAATTTCATGTTTTAGTAAAGTTGCAGGATTTTTTGCTTTTTTTATTAATAATCGCTTTTTCTAATTATTTCTAATACAACTTGAAGGTTTTCTATTTTCTCTACTCTGCCATTAGCTATTAGATAGATTTCGTCTGCTTTTCTAATTGTATTTAGCTTATGTGCTATTATGAATTTGGATGTGTCAGCAGGTAGTGAGTCAAGAATCGCCTGAAAAAGTTTTTCTGTTTTTGTATCAACGTTCGATGTTGCTTCATCCATTATCAACAGTTTAGGATCTCTCAATATTGCTCTCATGAAAGTTACAAGCTGTTTTTGACCCAGACTTAGGTAGCTGTTAACTCCAACGTATTCATCTAATCCGTTTCGAAACTTGTTTAATACCTCTTTCAGATTTCTGTTTTCGATTTCTTTTAGTAATTCTGATTTCGTAAGGTGATTTAGTTTTCTATTGCCATACTTTAAATTCTCCTCTAATGTGCCCTCGATTAGAAATGGCTCCTGAAGAATAAATCCAATTTGGTCAGATATCTCATCTGGTCTAAAGCTTTTAAGATCATATCCATTTAGTATAATTTTGCCCGATACTGGATCGTGCAGTCTCATAATCATACTTGCCAATGTGCTTTTTCCACTACCAGTTGGACCTACCAAAGCGTATGTCTTCCCTTTCTCTATTTCTAAGTTTACATCTTTTAAAACTAAACTGTGATCATATCCAAAATCAACATCGATCATCTTAATCATTGTTTTTTCGTTTGAATATATCTTTTCGTTCTCTTTTTGAGTTACTTTAAGATTTGTTTCCATCCTAAGTATTTCGTTTATCCTGTCCCAGCTAGCCAAGGATCTTTGAATCGTACCCACAAGTGAAGCTAATGTTTTTAAAGGTTCATAAAATCTGTTAACCAAGAGTAAAAATGCAATTAGTGTTCCCAGTGTTATTTCGACATTTTTAACCATTTGTAGACCAAAAGTTATGACCAAAACAGTTGCCAGGTTACCAGCAAGATCATAGATTAGACTCGAAACTCCATTAACAAATGAAGCAAGCGTTGATTTTCTAAAATTATCATCAATAGACTTTTTAATTCTCTCATTGAAAAACTCTCTTTTGTTAAAGATTATAAATGTTTTGAAGTTGTTTAGGCCCTCGGAAATTTCTGAAGATAAACTTCCTAAGGAATCTAAACTCTTTTTATTTATGTTTCTAAAAAGTCTATTCGTTGCTATTGTATATACAAATAGAGGGATTATTAGACCAACAGATAAGACTCCTAATTTAGGATTCAGAAAGGTTAGAAAAATTCCAATTCCTGCGATATTAAAGAAGCTTAAAAAGAATCTAACAAGCACCTCAGAAAACAAACCATTTAACACTTCAGTATCATTGTTAATTCTGGAAATTAAATCACCGGACTTGTTTGAGTTGAAAAATGAGATGGGTAACTCATTTAATTTTTCAAATATTTTGTTCCTCAGTTTATGTACTGTATCAACACCTACTTTTCCAATTACTCTTATTTGAAAGTAACTTGACAGCGAATAAACTAAGTAAATACTAAACAGAAGTATTAAAGCAACAAAAAGTTCATACCTAAGTCCCTTCAAAATTAACTCGTCAGTGATTAGTCCGATGAAGTATGGAGAGAAAATTGTTATTAATGAGTTTAGTAGTACAAGTACTAATGCAAATGTAAGTTTTGAGAAATTTTCTTTAACTAAACCTGCTATTTCAAGCATGGTTTTTATAAAATTTGTTTTTGCTGTTTTATTTAATTGATACATAAATCTAGTCTAGTAACCTAGTTAGTTACATAGTTTGAATCTTTCATTCGTTGCTAGATTCAAAATTTATGAAGGATATCCATCCAAAAGTTGATATTCCACGTTTCTTTGAGATTCATATATCTGTCTATATTCAAAACACCTGTTAAGTAATTCTTCATGTTTTCCTTCTCCAAGTATCTCTCCTTCCATCAAAAATATAATGTTGTCAAAATTTTTTATAAGTTCAACTTTTTGAGTAATAAAAATAAGTGTAGCATCAGCAAAGTCTTCAAAGATGTTTTTGATTATTTTTTTCTCTGTTCCAATGTCCACTCTTGCAGTAATGTCATCAAGTATCAATACTTTAGGCTTTCGTACCAATGCTCTTGCTAATGTAAGTCTCTGTTTTTGCCCTCCAGAAAGGCTACCACCTCTCTCAGAAATTATTTTCTCAAGATCAATTTCTGATCTAACTAAATCATCCAAACAGGCGATTTTAATCACTTTCATTATCTCATCGTCACTGAAACAATCACCTAATGTTATATTTTCTCTAATGGAAGAGTTAAAAATTAAGCTGTCTTGAAAAACAACCCCTATTTGCTTGTATATGCTTTCCTCTTCAATGTTTAAAATGCTTATTCCTTCTAGGAGTATATCTCCAGTGAAATTTTTATTTAGACCTAAAATTGTGTTCACCAATGCAGTCTTACCTGCCGCAGTAGGTCCAATTATTGCTACTTTTTGACCTGTATGTATCTTGAGTTTTATTTTTTTCAGTATTTGTTTTTCACCCACGCTAAAATTTAGATCTCTTATTTCAAAATTTCCCTTTATATCTATCAGCATCTTGTTATCAGAATTAATAGTTGAATCAGAACTTTCAAGTACTTCCGCAATTCTACTGTATGAGGAAAATGCTCTCGAGATTGTTCCACCAACGAATCCAAGGATGAATATTGGAGCCAAAAGTAGTCCGGTATACTGATAGAATGCTTGAAATTCTCCAAGACTTAAACTATTTTCTATCACGTTTATTCCACCGAAATAAATTACTAAGACAAGAACTGTGTTAAATATTAAGTTAATAATAGGTAACAGCATCCCAAAGTTATTTACGATCTTAATGCTTATTTCTCTGGATGTGTTAGTAAGTTTGTTAAATTTTTCTTTTTCAAACTCTTGGGAACTTAGTACCCTGACAAGATTTGCACCAAATATTGTTTCTGAAATTTTTAGATTAAGTTTGTCAATTACTTCCTGACTATTTTTAAATAGTTTCATCAACTTTTTAAAAATCAAAATGAAGGTAAGCATCATCAACGGGATCGATAAAATCACTATTAAAGCTAGGTTTGCATCTATGAGCAAGAGAGAAAATGATGCTCCCAGTGCCAAAAATACTGTTGAAACTAGAGACGAAAAGCCTTGAGAAACGAAAGTTTTTATGAAATCTATGTCTGAGGTTAAATTTGTAAGTAGTTTTGATGATGTTTTTTGATCGACAAAACTCGTATCTTGTTGAGAGATTTTTTTTATTATCTTTTTCCGTAATGTCGCAGCAATGTTTTCTGATGAAATTGATGCTATAAGTATCTGCATTATTGACAAAATTAGAATAAGTGCTAAAGCTGAAAAAAACCAAGTCAGTGTGAAGTTAGTATCTATGCTCCCCGAAATTTTTACTTCATTAATTAAGTTAGCAGTGAATCTCGGTATTACTAAGCTTATCCCATTTGAAATTAGATTTGTAATCGTAATCAGTAGTATCCAACCTGCGTGAGGGGCTAAAAAATGAACAAAAGATTTTTTTGGTTTGTAGCTATTATTTTTCATAATTTACTCCAATGATTTATCCACTTTTACTTACAGCACAGCCCTCGTTTTATATGGTAGCCGGCCTATTATAACTTATAAAAACAGTAAATTAAACAGTAAATTATGGACTAAGAGGGTTAAGCGTTCCAAATTTAGTAATCTTTGTGATAACCTGTGGTAGTTTAGTTGATTTGATTGTGGTAACAAAGTATTATTTGTTTGTTAAAGTAAAACCTTAATTTTATGTTATGAGGCTATCTCTTAAAAGACTCTTATCGATCGGACTTTTGATTTCTAGCTTGATCCTTGTGTTGGTTGGGGTTTACTTTCTCTCTCAAGTTTCAACTCAAGATCAGTCAGTTGATGAGGGCCAAGCAAGCGGTTGTCCATGCTCAACATGGTGTACTGCTCCGCAGGATTGTCCCCCGGGTTGGGTTCAGACTAGTTATTGCGGTGGACAGTGTTCGCCAGGCTTAGTAGGATGTATTCAGGCTTCTCAGTGTACTGGGGGAGGAGGTGGTGGTGGCGGAGGTGGTGGCGGTAATGCTTGCAAGCGACAAGGAGAAGCGTGTTCCTCCGCAACCGCGTGTTGTTCTGGGCTTGTTTGTACTCCAGATGGAGTTGGCGGAAACAGATGTAATGTACCTGTGGCAAATGACTGCCCAGGCGGAACTTGTTCAGGGTGGTTTGGATTTAAGTGTTCAGTAATTACAAATGGCCAATGCCTTGAAAACCCTCGTGAGTTTACTAATGAAGCCGACGCAAGAAACTATGTAGGTGGATGTGGTCAGGTAGATCAGTTTTGTGTAGGAGGTACAAGAAATAGGCAAGGTTGTGGAAATCAGTATGTTATAAACCAGACATGTGGATCAACTGGATCAACACAACCACCTACACAACCACCTCAGACACCTCAACCACAATGTAATCAAGCATGTACTGGGACTGGAAGAGGAAATTGTGCGGATCCAAATCACATTTGTTATAACACTGGATCAGGAACTGTATGTAGGCTAGCGTCTAATCCTACAAATCCACAGTGTCAGCCGGCACAGCAAGCTCCACAATGTAATCAAGCATGTACCGGGACTGGAAGAGGAAATTGTGCGGATCCAAATCACATTTGTTATAACACTGGAACAGGAACTGTATGTAGGCTAGCATCTAATCCTACAGATCCACAGTGTCAGCCGGCACAGCAAGCTCCACAATGTAATCAAG
>RFKV01000062.1 GCA_003694175.1 Candidatus Dojkabacteria bacterium
AACTAACCTTATACTCTTGAAGATACTAAAAATTTCAATAACTAAATTACTTTTTAGATCAATTTATAAATTTCTAAGTCAAAAGTAGAATAATAAAACATATATGTCTATGTCGTTCAGCTAAAACCTTTTTACTTGATTTTCCAAATTTCCCTGTTCTTTACAACTTTGGTAAAGTTGTTCCCTCTAGAAAACTGCAAACATCAATCCTAACATTCGTTAATATGACTAAACAAATTTACATGTTAATATAAGAATTAGAAACCTCGCAGAAGCTAATTTTGTAGATGATTAAAAATATCACAAACAAGCACACACATGACTGGTCGTTATAAACATTTAAAAGTCTTTATGCAATTACAAAAAATATATTGTTACATTATTTAGTAAATATGGTACGGTAAATGGTGTAACGATGTTTTATTTTTTATTTTATTCTATGTCTGGACAATTTGCTTCACCAGAAGACAAAATAAGAAGTTCAGAAGAAAATATTGAAAACATACAACAAGCTTTGAGACATATTAAGCAAATCTATACGAGAATCTGGTCTAAGTATACATCTGACGACATCAGATTTCCTGGGCCGAGAAGAAATAAACAATTGTCACAGCTTCTGCTTCATATTGGAACTGTTGTAAATGAACTTAGTAAATTTATAAATAATAGTAATGAAAAAGAAATACAAGTGTTATGTAATAGAGAACTATTTAATTTAATAGGTGATTTCTTTCAAGAAGAATTCAGACAATCAACTCAAAAAGGATGGATATCAGACATCTTGGTAAGTTTAAATTCAATATTAAACCTTATAAACATGGAAATATAGGGTAAAGAAAGTTGTTGTTAGTCATGAGGCTGGCAGAACTGAGCCATCATCGTTTGATAATTCGTTGCAGTATACACTTACAGAGTACTGAGATTACGAGAATTGCTTAATCGCATTTAGCAAGACAAGAACATAGACCGCAAGCAAGACCAACGTTAACATAAAAGTATAGTATCGTAAGATTGAGAAAAAAAGAAAAACGATTATCAGTAAACGCGCACTGTATTCAAATGATGAAAATTTCGATGTACACAGGATCGAATGATATGTATGTATGTGTTTAGAGTTGTTATAGTGATGTTTGTCTAAACTTAGTGACTCAAAATTTTAACTTAATGCTAGATAGTGCTTGTTATCAACCACAAAATGGTTAAAGTCGTACGTGTGAGTTATGTTTTAAGTTTTCATATCATTTACTTTTAGCTTCTTAAGATCGGTGTTAAATTTGTCTTTTTTTTGGAGAGTTGAGTTTTACAATCACCTAAGAGTTTCAAGAAGTAAGTCTAAAACTTAAGTTTTAAGACTAATTAAATTTAAACCAAGCCATAATCATTAGTAGCTATTTTGCTCGATTAGATTAGAAAAAATTCTGCAGTGCATGAGACTAAAGTTACATTAGAATAAAAGGAAGAGATAAATAATTTATGACAGGCGCTAAAATTAAATGTTTACAGTTTGCTAAAGATAGATAAAGTGTTGAGTCAGTGTTTGTCAAATAGCGTTGACCGCAAGATAAGCGAGAAAACGTGAGTACTTGAGTGTCAGTAAGGATTTTAACTTGACAATGCCAAGGTTACAATAATTTGTTTTTATTATTAGATAAATTTTGTTTTGCCATTCATTTGATAATATAAAGAATGCAATAAACACAGATAAAGTTTCTTTGTTTTCGGTAGTGAAATTCTATACGTTTTCACACTACTTTCGCTTAAGTTTTTACTCATCAAAATTTTACCAATTGCATAATTGTGTGCAATACAATTTAAGACATCCCTCTGTATTGAACACTTAGTAAGTATTTTAGTAGATTCGATGTGAAAAATTGTAACTATTGCGTTAGAAGTGTGTAATATTTTCTTAATCAAACCTATTTGGAATTAGAACTACCTTAATAAATAACGTCAGTGATTAAATTTAAGGAGAGTATTCGTTCACTTATATAAATTTATGATCCGCGGATTTAGTTTATGTTATCAATCTTATCAACTTTAGTGGTTTTTCTGATAGGAAAGTTTATGTTTAAAAGTTGTGTAAAAATTAGGTGAGATCTTAAACTAAGATCGTTAAAAATGAAACCAAAGAGTTTAATGTTAATATATACCAAATTGCCATCTAAGATACGCTATTTATCAGTGAGACAAAAACCGGATAACTTGTATAACTATGTAGTATGTAGTGTTAGACTTCGCCTTTGATTGATATCGGTGTTATACCAAAGGTATTGTCATTTTGCTAAGACTAGAATAGTAAGAGCATAGCGTGAATAGTATTGAATAATCCCTAAATGCCAAATAACTGAATTCAAAAACAATTGTATGATATTTAGAGTTTTTAACAGAGCTTGTGTATTGACAAATTCTGGATTTGTTAAATCAAATAGAAATGAAGTAGATTAAGTAAAAAATAACAAGAACTCTAGCTGAGATTTGTATTTGTTTTTCCCATCTCATATTTATCACTTTACTAATCACATGGAAGTTTAAATCATCTGTTAATTGTTAGTGTTTCCATGTTTTGTAGAGTTTTTTGATATTTCAGAACAGGTTTTAAATGTTTTAAATTATCTAAATTATCTGTTAATTAACCAGTTTACTAGTTTATAGTTTCTGCTCATCCTTAGGT
>RFKV01000009.1 GCA_003694175.1 Candidatus Dojkabacteria bacterium
TCTTTTTCATTAAATAATAAAGTACACAACTCCTTCAATTCTTAATTCACTTTTGAACTTTGTTTAAATTAAAAATATAAAACACAGAAATAAATCTACGTTTAATGTATATACAGATTATAACTTTATTTCACACCTTTTTAATTACTGATATAAAAAAAGCTTTCCAACCATCAAAAGGTAAAACCCTTTTACACTTTTTCAAGTCACAAACCAAGTCTTTTTCTCTAAAAAATTGAGTTATCCCATTAACATGTTGTGAGGGATAGATATCAAAATCAACTAAACGAATATCTCTCCTTTTTTTCAAGAGCCAATAAATTACACCTTCATTCTCCTCTATACTATAAGTACAAGTGCTATACACAAGTATTCCTCCATGATTTAGTAACTCTACCCCTGCATTTATTATTCCTCGTTGAAGCTTGCAAATATGTTTAGGCTCTTTTTTAGTCCAATATTTCATTGATTTTGCTGAATCAAGATTTAAAGAACCTTCATTCGAACACGGAACATCACATAGAACAATATCAAACTGATTCCTCAACGACTTATTTAATTTCGAAATCTTTTGTGCATGAAATTTCAAAAAATTTACCTGATGCCCATAATCTGTAACTATTTGTCTAAGTTTAAAAAATCTTCGCTTGTTCGGTTCATTGGCATAAACCTGCGAATTCCTAAAAGTCTCTATTATCTGTGTCGTTTTAGAGCCTGGTGATGCGCACAGATCGATCACTTTTAAATTTTGACTCCTATCAAAAAACTGAGTACACACATGTACTGGTAAGGTTGAAGACAACTCCTGAATATATATTTTCTTCTCTAAGAAAGATCTTGTTTTGGATAAGTTTTGACTCGAAGAATCATCCTCTGTTATGTAGATGTTTTCGTAAACTTTTTTGCATAATACTCCCTCTTTATCCAAGTTAGACAAAACAGATTCTAAATCCATGAGGTTGCAAATTCTAAAGCTTTTTCGTGCTCGCACACCATGATGAAAATCTATTATCCTTTCAGCAAACTCTGGATAAATCTCTTTTATTTTTTCTTCAAATTCATTTACTTTAAATTCTTTTGTATTCAGTCTCATTTTTAACTCATCTTCTCAACTAATTTTGTCAGTATACTAGACTTGTTTTAAAATTAGGTTGATTTAATGTTTATTTTCAAATTCTTTTCTGAAGCTTGTAGAAAGTTAAAAAAATACTTTTAAACTTGAAAAAAATAGCCAAATTTGCAATGCTTTTGACCACAGCTCTACAGCATTAATATATTATAATTTCTAACACACAGAAAGAGTAAGTTTAATATGACCACAAAAGATTTAAATACAACTTTGATTGGAATGATTGAAGGCTCTGAATTTGGCATATCAGACATAGACAGGATCAGGAATTTACACATCACTGGAGTTTACACAGAAAGTATTCTACATCTTATTTGTAGGATGTTAATTCAAGATGTGTACAATAAAAAACCTTTTCTATTCTTTGATATGCACAACAAATCCATTGATGCCGTGCTCCCATACATACCCAATTACAATATCGATCAAATAATCTACCTAGATCCTGAGAATATTTATCAAAACTTGAACGTAGACTATACGAACCTGTCTGAAACAAGTAACAACGAATACATTGAGATACTTGTAAATAGTCTGAACTATAAAAATATAATCGATGAAAGGATTGGGATGATCTTTCGTGCTGATTTTGAATGTTTTACATCAGAAGTGCAACGAAAAAAATTTATATACAATGTTATTATTGCATTTCAAAAAATTCTTTTCTCAAGACTACAACTCCCAACATACAGAAAGCCTTTATTTACTTTTTATTTAACTGATCTTTCCGCTGATACATACGATCTAAAAAAATGGAGCAACATGTTCGAAGATCAGCTGGACCAAAACTTTTGTTTGGTCACAACAAGTCAAAAGATCACTAATCTACCTAAACCATATCAAGAAGAACTGCTTATGATGTATGGAAATCTGATCATTTTAAAACCTGAAGAGAGAGATTTGGAAATTTTTACAAAACTTTTTAAATCTAGTACAGTTGAACAACTAAGGAATTTAAAAGACACAGAAGCAATTTTTAAAATATTTTACAACGGAGAAAAGCAGAAAGAGTTTAAAGCCCAACTATATCAAGGGCTATTCGAAAGATTTGGGTACGAAAAAATAATAGCGTCTAAGCAACTTTTCTAAATACTCCAACAAGCCACCTATGTGACCTTTGTACGTGATTTACCTTGATCAATTCCATACCTGCCTTTTCTGCCCTCTCAATTAACTCACTAGCTGTAAAAAGATGATAAAACCTTTCTAAATTACCGTAACTTTTAACTTCCTTTTCTACTATCTCTCCCTTTCCTTCTCTCACTATGCAATAAAAAATGCCACCCTCAACTAAAGCTTTTGAAATTTTTTTAAAAACTTCATCTAGATATTTTTCCTCTATGTGGTGTAATGAATCCCTCGCCCAAATTCCTTTGTATACTCCTTCCCCAATTTCACCTGAAACAATATCTAAGTTCTCAATTTTACAGTCCGGATTTTCAAACTGACTAATCTGCTGAAATCGTTTAACAGGCTCAATTCCAACTACTGAATACTTTTGCTTTAGATAGGATATATCCATACCTGTGCCAACACCAATATCCAGAACTCTCGCAGGAGGGTTTACCAAACGAATAAAATCATCTAGTTGCTCCTTAGCTTTTATATCTTTTACGTGAACTTTGTACTCTGAAGCAATCTTATTGTAGTTCTTAACCGTCATTTCAGCTCTACCATTAAGCAAGAATGCAGACTCATCTCCGAACACTGGCTTTCTGACGCAATGCGCAAAAGCTAGTTCATATGATTTTATTAAATCCAACAACTTTTTAGGGGTGTCAGCTCTATGAAGTACAGCTAGTTCTATTTCATCTATATTCATTGCTTTTTGAATAGCCACTATTAAATCGTCCCAAAAATCTCCGTACAAAATAACGGGTTTGTGGCAACCATAGTAAAGTTTAGCTAAACACCAAACAAGTCCAAACTCAGATATTGTACCTGTTCCCCCTTTACAAACTACAAACACATCACCATTGTCTATTAAACCCAAAGTTCTCATCAGATAGTTTGACTCTATCTCTTGGATATCAGCTTTATTAGCCAAGTTTCTACCTTCAAAGAAAGCCGCTAATTTTGGCTCCCAGTAGACGGCTATTGTATTACCATTAACTGATTCTGCGCCATCTGTGGCAGCTTTCATAATTCCCGGACCTCCTCCATTGACTATCGTATAACCGTTCTTTGCAAGCAATCTCGCAGCCTCCCAAACGCTATTGTAAATAGGGTCACCTTCTGGTATAGCTGAATCACCAAAAAAGGTCACATTGTTAATTATTCTATCTCTTTTTACTTGTCGATTATTTGTCTCATCAGTCTTTTTTTGCAGTTCACCAACGTATGGCATACAAGCAAAAATAAAAATTACACCCTATAAACACTACCACTATTTTTTCATAAAATCAAAAGTTTTTATGTTCTGATGTATTAAATGTGCTATGAGACTAAATCTTTAGTCCGTAAAATGAACAAAATAAATATTTAATTATACGCATTTGATAATTGACAATTATATTACGTCCAAAATCTAGACACTTTATACAAATTTATACTTAAAAAACTACAAAAATGTTGATTAAAAAACTTTTGACAA
>RFKV01000063.1 GCA_003694175.1 Candidatus Dojkabacteria bacterium
GTATAATAACTGTATCGTTGAGGTTTGTGGTTTATTGATTCAATCAGGCGTGAATTTACTTTTAAGATCTGAACACCGTATAAGTTGCAGAATGGCTGCTGGCTTTAGATCAAAAACAATTATTAACCAAAAAGTGGCCAATGACCCCAGATCAGATTGGACGTTTTCTTATGAACAGAAAATAAAAGCACTAAGCTAACTAGTCATAAGTAACGCGGTTTTTTTAGATAATGAAAATCTTTTCATCAGATGCGCCTATCTTCTCTACTAGCAGATTTTGGAAGGTTCGTCTCATCCACTCAATCACCAACATAAGACTCATTAGAGCAATAGTTTGATCATGTAAATACATGAGCTATGTTTAATGTATGCATTTGTTTTTGGTTTATACAGTTTTGGATGTCTGTATTTTCGTAAAGGCCTAGATTTACTCATCACCTATGTTGCTTTGAGTCTTTAGACCAAAATATGCATATCATCTTCTGATTTTTAATCCACTTCAATCAAAGGTCGAACAACAACTAAGTTAACTTCTATACTTTAAAACTCAAATATCACTAAGCAATATTAAACCTAGATCTATCAAGCACAAGCACGCAGGACCAGGAAACTCAACAGAGAGATATACCTAGTAAGTTTACAGATACATTGTATACATCAATGTGATTTATTATAGATGGGTGATCAGTGGGGGTCGAACCCACGACATCCAGTGCCACAAACTGGCGCTCTACCAACTGAGCTATGATCACCACATTTCTGTACACTGGGCCAGGAGGGACTCGAACCCACGGCCAATCGCTTAAGAGGCGACTGCTCTACCACTGAGCTACTGACCCGATTCCTTTGTTAGATTATAACAAAAAAATGTTTCTAGATTCTCAAACAGTGGTTTTAACACAGCCCTAAAACCGTATAAATTACTAAATTCGATTTATATCACTTACCTTATATTTTTTTAAACTAATCTATCCACTTTGTTAGCCAAAAGCTAACCATGCCTAATAAATTAGCTAAAAAAGTTCATGAAATATTATTTAGAAGCTTCATTAGCAAAAGCTTTGACTAATATTTACTAACATTAAAAAGCCTGTAATTTTCTGGCATTTAATCCGCCTTAATTTAGTAAATTAAAACTTATATGTATGCGCTGAGCTATCCTTGTGCTAGTAACTTTATTATGTTTGATTAGCAAGAGCTATACAACAATAGTGTATTATTGATAGACTAAGTTGGCTAACAAATAAGAAATAAAATAACCTTGATATGTTTGGTAATTATTCCAGAATAAAGTCCCAAATTATCAAAAAATTTTCTTGGAGGTTTTAATATTTCTACCAATTTTTCATGGTCTATATAAAACGTTAAAATAATTAGTGTGACAAGTAAATCCCGTAGTTTGACTGTCTTAAGCCAAATCGGGAATATGAATACAGTCAAAGAGACACGAAAAACGGACTAAAAATAATTTGGTATTAGCTGTTTTATTGATGTGCAGAGCTTTGTGACTGATTTCCTAAATTTTGCGGTCCTTTCAAAACAAAATCAGCGACATTCAAAACTTGCTTAAGTTCACGCATTTCTCGTTTCAGTTCACCCATTACTCGTTTCAGTTGATCATTTAGCTGATCGTCATTTATAGGGAAAAGTTCTAACTCCGAAAGATTGGTGTGATACATATTGACTAATTCAATGAATTCTTTATAACTTTCTTTATTATTTAAATTTGGATTTTGAATATATTCAAGGCAATTCAAAACTAACCTTCTTAACGAACCAAAGAACCAAGATGGGTCTGGTATTCCAGGGAACCGAAAGTCTAATATTCCAATAAGGAACTGAGAATCTAAGTCTGATATTTGACCATAACTGTTAGGACTCTCTGTGGTTTCTGGCATTAATCTTTGGCATATACTTATAATATGTTTAATATGATTGGAAGCAAGTTCATATACTGAATTGATAATTTTTTCACGTAAACTAGTATCTTGTACTTGTATATTGATTTTTGTCAACTCAGATAACTCACTTAAAAATTCAATCATTAGGTAACTATCTCCGACACTCAATACTAAATTGGAAACACGTTCTAAAAAACTAATGAAAGAACCAACCAATTCACCATCGCTAATACCTTTTCTTGCCAATGCCTGTAAAACTTCTGTAATGACCATACTGAGTTCATCTCTTAATCCAGATTCGAATTTTTCTATGGATGGTAGTTGATTAAGATGTACTGGACACGTAATCCCACCACTACCCAGTAAACCTTGAAATTTATACATTTCATCCGATATTTCTTCACCCGATTCATCCGATATTTCTTTACCCGATCTTTTCCTTTTATATTCAATTAAGCCCATCTTATTCAAAAATTCATCTCTTGCACCAACTCCAGTTACTATTTTTTTAATCGCTCCTGATAACTCATCAATGTTTTTTAAGTGATCTTGAAGTAGTTCATAAATCCATTCAGGCATTGTTCCAGTGCCTTGAGAGATGTTATTAATTAGACCAACAAAAAATCCTGAAATATAGTGACCTTCTGAATAATAAAAGTATGGAAACCTTAACAATTCTTTGATCAATGTTTTAGTCAAGTTCAAGGCCAAATTAGTAAATTCAGGCTTATTATTTGTGAGTCGTAAAATAAACCTTCTTGATATGGAATTAGGTAGGTACTCTGTATAGAACTTTTTTGCAACTTCGTCTGAAACCCGCACTTCCGAATTCGAATCAGTAATTAAGTATGTGACGAAAGCTAAAGTTTGAGAGAAATAATAAAACAATTTACTGGTTTTATCTGAATTTGCTTGCCAATAGCTTTGCTCGTATCTTGCTATTAGCCCGTACAGTTTATCAAACATGTTGTCGTAAAAGACAAGTAAAGTTTTCAAAATTTTCTCTTCCAAATAAGGTCGTTTCTCCTCAAAAAAATCCTTAATTTGTTCTTCTAAATTTCCTAGAGCATTAACTCCTTCCTCTCCAAAGTTAGCTTTAAGATCTTCAGATAAAAGGCTTGAAAGATTTTGAATATCAAGAAAATTCCCAAATTTGGAGGCACTACCTAGAAGTGAGTCTAATGTTGGGACCTTAAGTTGCGCAAGCACACTGGAATACTTTGGGGTACCTTCTTCAGTTTGAGCTAGTAGATGAAAACCTTCTACGATACCATTAGCCAACAACCCAAGTACTCTTGACGTTTCTCCACATTCTTGATCAAACAGTAGCTTTAGCCTGTGCGAAATCGATGGAATTCTTTCCTTTTTCGGTCCCTGTTGACTAAACGTTTCTTCTTGCATTTTTTAAAAATTAAAAAATTAATAGATACGGCATGGTACCAATGGTATGTAAGTATTACTTAAATAACACTAAGGCGTTTTATCATTTTTTATGTAAATTCAAATTCAAGATAATTTAAGAGTCCTTTGTCTTCTGTATATTGAGCTTAAAAAATAACAAGACCTCCTTATTTACCTTATTTACTTTGAGAAGATTTAGTGAAAAGTATCAAAAAAGATCTCAATTGCAGCTGTCGTTTAGATACAATAAATTAAGACATTAAGTAAGTTAAATTTAACGTTTGATTTCATACAGTTTTCAAGCTAATTTTTTGATTGTAAATAACTCAAACAAGGCTAGATCAAAACTTTGATCTGTTCGTGAAGGACGAATAAAGATTTAGTCTTCAATATAGAATTTTTTCGGGTAAATAGTCATTAGTTAAACTAATGGAATCTTGCTTCAATTGTCTGTATAATCTAGAGAACTTACATATTTGTTATTTGGTGGATATGAAAAACAAGCCTACACCATATGAAAGAACCTTGGTTTTACTAAAGCCTGATGCAGTTCAAAGGGGGTTGATGGGTGAGATAATTTCAAGATTTGAAAGAAAAGGATTGAAAATTGTAGCTATGAAGTTTTTGCAAGCCACAAAGCAACAGGCTCAGCAGCACTATTATTGGTCAGATGAAGAAAAAACAAAAACCGGAAATAGAACAATAGAAGTGTACAAGAACAAAGGAATTGAGCTTAAAAAGAGTGCAATAGAAGTTGCAGAGGATGTTCAGAAAAGACTTGTGAATTTCATGCTTGCGGGGCCCATTTTAGTAATGGTTATAGAGGGGGCGCATGCGATTGAACACGTTAGAAAAATAGTGGGTCACGGAAGCCCGCTACAGGCAGATGTTGGGACCATTAGGGCTGACTACACTATCGATTCATATTTATTGGCTGACGAAGCAGACAGAGCAGCAAGGAATTTAGTTCATGCGTCAAGCTCTACAGATGAGGCAGAAAGAGAAATTAGGGTCTGGTTTTCTGAGGATGAGATTTGCGATTACGAGTTGGCTATAGAAAAGATTCTGTACTCCAAGGAGTGGGAGTCGGGTCAGAAGTAACGCGGTGCTCCCTTCCAATATAAACTCGCATTATATTAGCTATATTAGTTCAATATTATAAGACTAAATTAAGGTTTTTTAGTTACGGTTTACAGAGATAAAGTTGAGTTTAAATTGAAAGGTCTAGCTTGCAGAGTAGACTTTATCAAGTCAATCAAGCTATTTCCATTTATAAACTACACAAGGACTACTTCTTAAGTGGTTAGCTTTGTCCGATGTAAGTTGCTAAATTGCAAGCTGTCTAAACTGCAAATGTTTTTAGTTTTGAAATAACCCTTAATTTACTTAGATCCATTTAGTTTTCAGGTGTAATTATGTTTTCTAGATGAGAACAAGCTACGAAACCAATTTCTCTGTGATTAAGTAAGAGCTTGGTAACCCAAATTTTAATTCAAATTTAGTAATACATTATTGTTTCTATACTTTTTTGAATTTTATATAAGACATTTATCTCTTTCATTATTTTTTGTAGTGTGAGCGCTCCTAGAATCATTTCGTTTGGAACAACTAATTTTTACAAAGGACTTCA
This sequence comes from Candidatus Dojkabacteria bacterium, assembly GCA_003694175.1. Classification (GTDB taxonomy): domain Bacteria; phylum Patescibacteriota; class Dojkabacteria; order J137; family J137; genus J137. The sequence goes on from RFKV01000063.1 coordinate 4,933, forward strand.
TGAAGCTCAACTCACTCTTTAAATATCATCACTTCTTAGTTACCTCTCTTTTTTTAAAATCTCAAATGACTCACATATGATAAATTGATACGTCCATGTGCAAAAAATGCGTTGTCTACCCAAAAAGAGTCCAATAATCTCTAACTAAAACATTCATTGAAGACAAACATTTCCGGTACACATCTCAAAAGATCAAAAAAGATCGGTCCATTGATTCAATTTCATTCCTAAAGTTAACGAATTCATTTAATCAACTTTCCCACCCAAACGTTTCATAGTTTTACCGAAATTAAAGTTCATCATCTGCGCTTCAAGACGGCGTGTATTAAGGTAAACCATTTAAATTTTGTAAAGCAGCGTTAAATATATCATTAATGTCATTCCGAAGTATTCTTAGTTTTTGTAGTTGTGATTGATCTAATCCTGCCGTACTTGGCTCGTTGTTTTCTGAGGCGCCTGGGTAGAGGATAACTCGTATATATTTCAAGTGTCTACTAATCATTTTTAAAACGTTTTTTAATTTTGAATTGACTTGCTGAAAGTGCATAGATTCCCGTACTAACTCAGAATGGTTGTCTATAAGATTGTTCTGTTGATCAATAACATTATTGACCATTTTAAGTACTAAATGTATAACATGCATTATGAGTTCCGCGTGAGCAAAATATGTATTGACATTTGATTGCTGCACTACCCCAACGACAACGAAAGATAGCCAATGAAACATAGGATCTTCTAAAACTTTTTCTATCGCAGTAAGCCATCTGCTTATATTTTCAAGTTCTTTTTGCAGTTGCAGTAGTTCTCCACTGTCTATTTCTCCTTTCGTTATTGTTGCGATTATTGCGGAGTAACCTGGCTCTATTGCTGCATTTTTTACTGGACTAACAAAAAAATCATTCCAGAGTTGCACAGGATTTTGTCCCGGTGCCTGTGTGGGATCATTCGCGGGTTGTTCGATATCTGGGTCGTACTCAATTGGTAAGATCAAAATAATTATTAATAACTGCCAAGCAATTAATTTGAGATATCCAACTTCACCTTCACCATAAGTATACTCTTTCAAAAAACGGTATAAATTGCCTTCCGGTCCGCCAAACTGATTTAGATACCTTTTTAGATAATCATATATTTGGCTATCTCGGGGTATATATCCTAGCAAATGAATATCTCTTATATGTTGATTAAATTCATCTATATTTAGATCTAGCTGAGTGCCGTTAATATGTTGTTTAAAGTTGTTTTTAGTAATCCCAAAAATAAGTTTAGCAATATAGTCAACTGGTGGGTATGACCTCAAAGGTCTCGTTTTAGCATACAAAGCTAGATGATACGCAATTTCGGCGCTATCCAATAAAAGATCAGGTAAAGGGAATTCTGATGGTGTTTCCTGACATGTATAATCTATAACTTCAAGTAACGAAACACAAAACTCTTCGAATTTTTCTTTGATTTCTCCTAGTTGAATCTCTGAAAGTTGCCCTAATTCTTCTATGTATGTACCAAAATCTTGTAGCCCATATGCACTTGGAAAAAACTCAATTAAAAGGTCCTCTACTAGTATTGTCTCCCTTTGCACTCCTTGTTCCGAACCAGAAGTATTTGGATAATTGCGCAATTCTGTTAAAACCTCTTTCCAAAGACGAATAATAGTTTGTCTTAGTTGGTCTTCCTCACTTTCCATCTCACTTTCCATTCCTGGAATTTGCTGTCTTGTTTGATGACTTGGATGATCTGAGTATTCATAGAATTGTCGGGGAATGCTCAAAAATGATTGCCTTATTATCTCTAAAGCAAATTTAGACAAGATGGTCAAACCATAATAAGTTCTCCTCAGCTGTTCTTGTTCTCCGTTTGTCTCACTTTTAAACATTTCCATATTTTTAATTGTTAACAAATAAAGTATTGCAAATGTTATGAACTGTGTGAGGGTTAATTACATTAGTTTGTTGTCATCAATCAAAAACAACACAACCACACTTTACTGGGGGTTATAAAAAACGAATTTATAAATTACAAGTAAATTTTTTTATATTTAATAGTTGACATAAAAAAACCAGAATAGACAATCA
>RFKV01000064.1 GCA_003694175.1 Candidatus Dojkabacteria bacterium
AAGTACTGCTTGCGAATGAGTTTTTACTAGAATCTGTAAAACAGAAGTTAAGACTAGATTGATATTTTATAGGTTTAGCTGAGAATGGACTCTAGTCATGAGATGAATCGGCTAGTGTTTGGTTAGATGTGGCAACGATCAAGATGTGAACTATCAATTTGAAAGACAATAGCTTTTTACCGCAGAAACGGGAGGATACCTGTTCATTCTCACTTCATAAAAAGTGACAGCGCAGGAATCTCGTGGTTTTAGCCATGAGAGGTTCAAAAAAGTAAGAGACTTTTGCAAAAACAAGTTAAAATGTACTTAACAGTTACAAAATATAAACACTAAAAATGTTTTTTAGGTGTTGCAAAAACTTGTGGAAATTACTAATTACTAAAACATGAGCGCACTGCACCTGCAGTACATCTCAATATAAAGATAAATGAGTTTATATTTGATGTTAAAAAAGGCAAAAAGGTATTTAATTTAAAAACTCTAATCAATATTAAATTATTCTATTGGATAATACTAAGAATGAGAAAAAACACAAAGCATTATGTTAGAAGGCTTGAGTTTTTCGAGTGTTAAATCTAAAGATAAACCTAAGAATACTGAAAATTCGGAAAAAGGATTTATAGTAGTAGTTCTTGTAGGAGTTATGGCAATTTTGTTACTAATAGTTGCGCCTTTGGTTTTATGGTCAGAATACGAACGTTTATATGAACAAAACTATGCGTCTGATCCAATGATAGAAGCATTATCCGATCCTGAAAATCCCGGCGCAAATATTGTAATAACTGGAAATAAGTTTGCTGGATTACCTAAAAATTGGCAACATGTGGCTCGTGTTATAGCTAATCCAGAAAGTTACCGTAATATGACAGATCTTCAAAATAACACCTATTGCATACCAATTAGCGATCGTTTTGATTGGGGGAAAAACATTCCTAGTGGAGGGGGATGCGTAAGAGATAAAACTTCAAGACCAAGACGAAGAGGATATTGGTTTTCCTATGTACATGACATTAGAAATAAGCAAAGAAAAAGAAGTCCAAATTTGGGTAAACCGATTGAGTTAAATCGGTTTACTTTTTGGGACGTACTAAAGACAACTGCTAGTAAACTTGGATTAACCGCTTATGAACTCGCACCATCTATTCTCCAAGAATCTTCTTATAATCCTTGTGCTAAAAACGAGCAAAGCACTGCAACTGGACTTTATCAACAAACTGCAAGTGGATGTCACGATAAGGTAAAATCTTACTTGATAGAAGAATTCGGTATAAACTGTAAAATAGGTAATAATCTATATGATCTTAGCATTCCAGAAGAAACTCCTATTTTTAGGAGACTTGGAGCTGGTGAACAATTAATAGCCTTTGAAGCCTATCTTAGCGGTACTAGATTTTTCGAAAGACGAGATAGAAACTATATTACTCTTTACTTGGCAATCTTTTTACCATATATCTTAGACAAGCCTGTAATTCCTGAAAGAATAGGAGGAAATCCTGAAGAGGTAAGCAAAAATTTGTCTTATGCATGTCAAGATGGAAAATCTCTTTGCCTTAGTAAGATTCTTAGCACTGTTAATAAAAAGTACTTATGTGAAGTAAAAAGAGCCTGTGAGAAAGCGAATATTCCGTTGCTTACTAATCTAAATGATCCGGATATAAAGGCGTTTTGGGATATACTTGGATATAGACCATCAACACTCCAGTGTAAGTACTAACACAAATTGACTTCTTTGAACCTCTCATGACTGAAACCACGAGATTCCTGCGCTGTCACTTTTTATGAAGTGAGAATGAGTAGACTATTCTCCCAGTTTCTACGGTTAAAAGCTATCGTTTTTTTTAAATTGATAGTTGACATTTCGATCGTGATATGTGCGACATTTAAACAAACCCTAGCCGATTCATCTCATGACTATAGTTTGTTTAAATGCATAAACTTGGTTCATTGAACCTAAGACCTCTTATTTTTAAAAAGTTTTCAAGTTTTCTAAATAAATAAACCTTTTTCTGTGTGTTATAATGATACTGTATGACAACAAACCAGCAGAATAAGATGTTAATCGGTTTTACTGCGTTTGTTTTAGCAACTCTAATTGCTTTATTTGCTACGGCCATCTATAGGCGTAATGTTGATAACAATTCACATGAAGATGTACAGAGTGTGCCCATCAAGTCATACATTTTTCAAATTCCTGAAATGGATGATTATTACTCATTGAGATATGATATGAGAACATTATTTGATTTAGACAGAAAAGAAACATCTGTTTATTTATGGTTATTTTACCTTTTAGGGCACGAAGATTATACGCCCATGAAGGACTACGAATATGAATCTTATTACTATGACTGGAACGGTGATCAAATAGTCGGTAACAAATTTTTTGAAGGAAAAAAACTTTTACCTTTTGCAAAAACTAAAAATAAATACATCGTACAGAGATACAATCGTCTAGCAATAGGGGAATTTAAAGATCGTTCCTTTAAAGAAGAATTTTCTTTAGAATTCTGCAAAGGATTAGATAAGATCGATGACCTGATCACAATGAAACTCGTTTCAGATATCTTTTCTGATAATCCCATTTTTTCGGTTACTTGTAGTAATTTAGTGTTTTTCTATGATGCTTTTGAAGTGTTTGATATTCTTAAAAAGCAATTAAATAAACAGCCTAAGTTGCTTACTTACTATGATATGTATGCACCAAAAAAACATGATTCAGAGTCTTTTTCTCTTTTAATAAATGACACCAATTATGTATTAGTAAAAGGTAATACAGGATATAGGGTAGTTCATTTTGGGGTAAATCGAGGCGGACCATTTATTACCGATACAATACACTGTGGTATCTTGGTTTGGGACCAAAGAGAAAAGCTCATAATCGATGTTATCAAAACATTACAATGCGGAGACTATCATGTTTTACCACAAGAAGCTTACCTATTAACACCATGTCCTTTATATCCACTTGTTGAAGGAATCCTAATAGCAGCATATCCGATATTTAACGAAACATCCTATGAACCATTTGCACCTCTACCTCGAAAAGCTACCTTTATTCCCATTAAAGACATTAAGAAAATATTGAATGAACAAGGAATCCCCTTCCAAAGAGAATATTGCTATCTTAAGGATGAACTTTTCAATAGGTTCAAAATCAAAACAGACAAGTTTACTAAAGACAACTTAGACTATCCTATTACAAATATAATAAGCCTAGCACAAGATAAAGTAGCTTTTGTTGTTAACATGACCAATTTGTTTGTATATAATCTTTCCGATGGCACGCTTTACTTTTACAACATCAGACCTAAGGAAGGAACTTTCACTGAAAAACTCTTAAAAGAAAATAAAGGATTTGAAAGAGAATGCAATCTTTATAAAGCCAGTACGAATAAAATTTTGCTAAGTTGCATTGTTAAACACCAATATGTTGTAAATACAAGGCGTATTTTTCCGGATAATTCAGGTAGCTTTTTTATGGAGTTTGACTACGGTAGTAAACCAATTCCTAAATTTCCTGTTTATATAGAAGGAACCGAAAGCCGGGAACAAAATTTGGATTATCCCTTTAAAAGTCCGAAAGATCTGGTTGTGGAAATCATAGAAGCCGATCTAAATAAGCTAAACGGGCAAAAAGTAGGTGTTTACTCAGAAGATTACCTCCCTACACTAAAACAAAAATATAAAGAGTTTGTAAAAGAAGAGAGTGAAAAAATAAGAAAAATCCTAAAAGAAAAAGGTGTTCTTGAGGAAGAAGAAGCTTCTCCATAAGTTTGTAAGCTATCAAAATTACTATTTCCTTCATGGCAGTTTTGTTCTTTCTAGGATAATTTCTTCTATTTATAAGTCTTTTGCAAAACTAATTTTTAGTGTATTTCCACAAGAAGGATTTACTAAAAGGTGAAGATGAATTCTAGTATGATATAAATAGTTGTGGGTACGAACCACCTTGAACTGATACTTTTACGAGAGTACAGCTCTTGCAATAAACCCTTACTTTTATAAGCGAAGAAGAGGGTCACATATTTTAATGAAAAACTGTTTTAGATCCTTTTATCAGAAGTGGAGTAGCTTACATTGCAACATTAAAAACAAAAAAATATGCTGCTTATGATATTAATGAAAAATATTGTGATCTAGCAGAAAAAGAATAAAAGAATTTTTACAAAAACAAACCATATTGTTTTCTGAACAGAATATACGAAGTCAGAATTTTTAATTTAAGTCACCTTTCTTTTAAGTGACCTTTTCATTTAAATTACCTTTTTTTAATTTAAATCACCTTTTAATTTAATTCACCTCTTAATTTAAGCTACTTTTAATTTAAGTGACTTTTTGAT
>RFKV01000065.1 GCA_003694175.1 Candidatus Dojkabacteria bacterium
GAATAAATTAAAAAAAGTAAAAGCATAAGAAGGTATATGAAAATATTTGTTTTTAACTCAGGTTCATCAAGTCTAAAAGTTTCTGTATTTAAAAAAAATAGAGATAGATTTGAAGTTGTAAAAAGAATTGAGGCTAAGAATCGAGATACAATTTACACAGTCACGGATGGTAGTACAGAGTTTGAAATATCATCTTGGGACGATCGGTTGCAGGAGTGTTTAAACTATCTAAAAAGTTTAGGGTATATTATCGATTCCGAGTCTGTTGTCTTGCACAGGCTGGTTCATGGCTTGGACTTGAATAAAAGTATAGCGAGAGTGAACAGTGAATTATTATCAATTTTAGAAGAAAAATCTCAATTAATAGCTCCACTCCACAACCCTTCTGCTATTGAGATAATTAAGAGATTGATGTTAGATTATCCTGATTCTGATAATTTCGTTTGTTTTGATACTTTCTTCGGATTTACAATTCCGAGAGAAAATTACTTATATGGATTGCCTAAAGAGATATCAGAATCAATAGGTGTTAGAAAATACCTCTTTCATGGGATATCATACAGCTATATTTCAGATCAATTAAGAAATATAAATGAAGAATATTTTCTATCCAAAAAAATTGTAATTTGTCACCTCGGTAGTGGTTCTTCTGTTTGCGCGATAAAACATTTACAAGCTTTAGACGGTTCATTTGGGTTTAGTCCTATGGAAAACTTACTATCTTCAACACGAGTTGGTGAACTTGATGTCGATGCTTATAGGTTTATAAAACATTTGAAAAACTTATCAGATACTGAGCTTTTGAACATACTTAACTTTAAATCTGGTCTTTTGGCCTTATCTGGTTATTCAAGTGACATGAAAGTTTTAGTTGATGATTATAGTTTAAATTCTAATGCTAAACTTGCAGTGGACGTTTACGTATCTTCTGTTGCTAAGTATATTTATCAAATGGTGTGTTCCCTTGGAGGACTTGATATATTAATTTTTACAGGTGGGATAGGTCAAAACTCAGAAAAGATTAGACAGATGATATGTGGTCTGTTAACCGTGTTTAGAATAAATTTAACAGACACGACAAACCAAGTTGATATTCAAAATAAAGGTATCATTAAAGTATCAAATGATACTTCAGATGTTGAAGTTTACATAGCAGAAACAAAAGAGGACGAACAAATGGTTAAAATATACACAAATCTTAATACGTAAAATTAGTGTATACTAGCTTGGAACCATCATGAAACGATACCTTAAAACTTTTTTTAACTTTTATAACTTATTTTTTAATTCAATAGTGGAAATTCTCGTTTTTTAATTCAATAGTAGTATCAATTTTATCTAGTAAACTTGCGTTACTTAAAACATAAATTTTCTTGTCTAATTTTTTCATATATCAAAACGGCTGCGCAAATAGCAACATTTAGAGATTCAATTTTGTTGTAAATGGGTATTGAGAGTACTTCATCACATTTTTCTGTTACCGTTCTACTGATTCCGTTTTTTTCCTCACCAATTACTATTGCTAATGATCCAGTTAAGTTGGTGTCAGTATAGTTCTTTCCATTCATATTCAGCGCCACGGTTTTTATGCCCCGATCTTTCAATTTTTTTATTGCCTCAAAAATATTTTGTTTAACTAATGGTATTCTGACAATAGATCCCAAGGAAAAATGTACTGAGTCGTCATTTAAGAATCTTTCGGTTTCACCTTGATATATTAAGCCATTTATCCCAGCAGCAAATGCTGTCCGAGCTATAACTCCTATATTTGTGTCAAAGTCAATTCTATTTATCAATAAAAAGAAAGGTTGTTTTTTTTCTTTTTCTAATCTTTGCAACAATTCTTCAAATCGCAGGATGTTTGTTGGTTTGATATATCCTATTATAACCTCATGCGTTTTTCCGCTTCTACGAACAGCCATCTGACTTAGCTTCAAAGTCTCAACCTTGATTCCTTTGTCTTTTGCTTTCTTCAGAATTCTTTTGGTTTGGAAATTTTCTTCAAGATTCTTTGCTACCGATATTTTTTCAAAGGCTATATTATCATCATCGAGTAATTCTTCTATTGCATTTTTGTTTCGTATTTTCAAGATCTGTACATCAGAGTCGTAATTCTTTATTTTATTTTTCATTGTTAAACCTTCTGAAAAATTCAAATATATATTGAGCTGGATATGCACTTTCAACCGGAAATATTTTACGGTAGTACGATTGATAGTAAGAATAACTTTGTTGTTCCTTGGCTCCGTAAAGTTTAATAATCGCTCTTTTTGCCCATACATCGATAGGAACTTTTGAGTAATCTCCCAAAGAAAACACACTAACACAATCTGCAATTTTGTTACCAACTCCTTTCAGTGTCTTTATGAAACAATATTTATTTTCTAAGCTCAAGTTTTTAAAATTATCGCAATTTTCGTGTATCATCTTTGCCGCATGTATAATATAAGAAGATTTATAACCTATTTTTAGATTTCTTAATGACGTTTCATTTTGTTTGGCCAAGACTTCGATTTTAGGAAAAAGAAAAAATTTGTTCTCATCAATTTTTATTTTAGCTCCGTACTCGCTTGAAAGTTTTAGCGATTGTTTTCTGATATTTTTGATGTTTTGTCTTGCACTTAGTATAAAACTTATTGTGGCTTGTTCATAATTTTGCCTAAAAAGGAGTAATTTCCCGATCGCTCCTATTGCTTTTTTAATATTCATGTCACTTTTGTATTTTTCCAAAGTCGAAAGTACTTCTAGATTTAGAAATTTAACTGCCTTCTCAATATTGTCTTTTTTTGGGTAACTTTGCCAGAACAAAAAGTTATTCTTTGACTTTATCTTAATTGCCCAGTCTGAAAAGAGGATTATATAAAAATCTGCAATTTTAAACCAATTAAAGATTTGCCCACCTTCTATACTGCTTTCTAAATTAATATTATGTTCAAGTTCGATTTTATTCCATTGTGTCATATTCTTAGTTTTGATATCCTTGCATGTAAGGCTATGGCTGCTGCGACCGAAACGTTAAGGGATGATCCCTTACCAAACATTTGTATGTGTACACATACATCACATTGTTTAATGTTTTTCTTGTAAATACCTACTCTCTCATTCCCTAGAACAAAAGCAGTTTTGGGTTCAAAAGAAATTTCGTTGATATCGATTGAGTCGTTGATTAGCTCTAGACCTACTATTCTAAATGCTTCGCTCCTAAGATTTTTGATAACTTCTTCAAAATCGTGATGATGTGACCAAAGGGTTGACCTTTCTAAACCCATGGAGTTTTTTGAAATCTGTTCATTAGGAGGAATAGGCGTTTTCCCTACTAAAAGAATTTCATTTACAGCAAATGCATTTGCTGTACGAAATATCGCACCAACGTTATAAGGGTCTACTACATCTTGTAATACTAATACTGTACAAGTATTTTCTAAATTATATTTTTTTA
>RFKV01000066.1 GCA_003694175.1 Candidatus Dojkabacteria bacterium
CTAAATCTCATAAAGTAAAGACTGGAAAGAATAATAAAACTTATATTTGTTCAGTAAGCTTTACTAAATATCTCAAAATGTCAAAATTATTAATGGTAAACACTTACACTACAAGCAAGATAAAATACAGAAGTTAAATCTATATATAGAAGATGTTAGATAAGTATAAATTCGAAAATATTGCCAGAAATTTAGTTTCATGGAGACAAAAAAGATACTGTCCAAAGAAAACGGAGATACCGGAAAAGATTCTTTTTAATGAAAGTCTAACATCTACTTTTAAAAATATCTTCAAGCATTGTAACAACACCAATATAAACCCTCCAGAAGAAGATTCTAACTCATTACTAATCGAATACTCGTCAACAATCTTTTACTTTGGAGGTCAACTTATATCAACTAAAGTAAGAAAAGACTATTGCCCACCAATACCGAGGACTAGAATAAATAAAATTTCAAGTGAAGTTGCTGATGATGGAGATCAAATATTCTTCTCCTTTGAAGTAGATAGCAACTTTTATAAAACTGCAAGTTTTAGTGTAAATCAATGGCTTAAAGAATCTGATGGAGACAAATTAGTTGGTCCAGTCATGTTTATTCATACGCACTTCATTAATGAAAACAGAAGTGAAATCAGCAAAATAAATTCTGAGCACGTAATTGCATCAAAATTCTTCTCATTGGAAGATATTTCGAATCTTTATAAAACTAGGCTGTACATATCAAGCCTAGTTTTAGAGGAAAACATTTGGCTTGCATTTAGGACTAGTAACTTAGATGCCTCAGTCTATACTTGTTTGACAAAAATTATACAAGAAGCAAAATCTGCACATCACGAATCACTAAAAATTGAAGAGTCATTAATTTATGGCATTCTTGAAAATTTCAAAGACTCTGGACTGATTTTCTTTCATGGGAAAGTTAAGGAAAATGATACGGAATTAGAGGCACGACAAGTAAACCATGACAACTTTAAGGAAGTGTCAAATGAGTACAGAAAACAAAAAGAATCCGCTAACATCGAGATAATTGAAAACAAATATATGTCAAGCCGAACTATCAAAAAGCAAAAAACAATAGATGATATAGCAAACTATCAACAAAATGAAGAGAAGATCGAAAATAAAAATATACTTTCTCAACTTCATTTTGGCACTTATAAAATGTTAAAAAGGAAACAAAAGATATACCAAATTGTTTTCTGGGTGTTCATAACGTTAGTTTTTGTACTTTCAGTGACTTCAATTACTTACATACTGCTGTTCATCTAATATAGATTATGGATCTGTATACAAAGTTCGCACATGATTTCTCAAAAACCCGTAGGAGTCAATGGAAGGGGTGGGAAAGGATTACAAACAACATTAACTCACATCAATTGATTTTAGACGTCGGCTGTGGAAATGGAAGATTTCTAAACTTCTTAATCAGTAAAAATTTAAATCCAAGCCTTTATGTTGGAATTGATTATTCTGTGCCCTTATTAAATGAAGCTAAAGCCATACCTTTTAAAAACTCACTATTTTCTAACGTCGACTTAAGGGAAAAATGGGAAATTGGCATGAAGGACTTTGACTTGGTAGTATGTTTTGGAGTATTACATCACCTACTTGATGAACAGCATCGAAAATATTTGTTTCAAAAGATCTCAACAATAACAAAAAAATCTGGACTATTTATATTTACTATCTGGAAATTTATTGATGATAACAGAGAAAGAAGGAAAATAGTCTCAAAGCTCGAAAGAAAAAACAACTACATAATGAAATTTTCAAACATAGCCTTACGAGAATGTCACGATGTACAAGAAGATGAGATTTACGGTTATTTTCGAGAATTTAATTTAGAGGTGGTCGAGGAGTTTTACGCTGATGGTAAATCAAACAGATTAAATAAGTACTTTGTTGTAAAAAATAAAAATGTTTATGACCCAAAAGCAGACAAAAGGCACAATCAGTAGGAAAAAACTCTTGAGAAAAAGCTCAATAATACTTTTTGAAGGAAAAAATTTCAGTGTTGGCAAGTTCATTTTTTCTACTTTGTTTAATATCTCGTTATCATCACTAATCGTCATCGTTCTTTCTTTGATTTTTTCGTATAGGTATTATTTATTATCTGGCTTTAGAGGTTATAAGGATATTCCAATATATTTTGAAAACTTTGGAGTTTTTATAGAACCACAAGACGTCCTAAACAAAAATGAAGAAGTCTCTAAATTACTTCAGATAGTTGACGAGATCTCACAGAACTTATACTTTAAAAACTTTTTTCTTTTTATGATTCACAAACATAAGGACGAATTACAGTCAAATATTAAGGACTACTTGTTGCATCAAACTAGTGAAATTAAATACATACCTACTTCAAATGAGATAAATATTGAAACATGTAAAACTATTTTGAAACAGACTGGTAACAACAAGTTAATTGCACTTGGTAGAAAGGATCTTATCCAAAAACTTAAGATAGTTTGCAATAAAGTTGGAACGGATATAGAATATCTAGCGACTGACGCATTGAATGGCGATTTAAGTTTTGATAGTTTTTCTGTTGAATTTATTAAAAATTTGTTTTTCCATTTATAAATTTGAAGAAGTCAGGCTGACAGATAGATGGATGAAAAGAGCTTTTTGCAAAAAACTAAAGGATTTTCTTAAGCTTTGTTTATGCACACAAAAGAAAATGTGAATGAACCAATTCAAAAAGAGACTAACACAACTTCATGGGTAAAATCTCTCTTGTTTCCTATCTTAGTGGTATTTGTTATACTACTGTCCTTAATTTTAAGTAACTTAACTATCCAAGTTCAAAAAAGTAACAGTGGGCTAAACTCCACAAAGAGTACGGTAAACCCATCCTATAAGTGGAAATTACTTAGTCAGGTTGTTTCAGAAGAATTTCATGAATACTCAAATATAGAATTGGTAAGCGATGTTGGAGCAGTAAAAATCGTAGAACAGGTAATATCTTATGGAATCAGTAACAACCAAGATGTTTTCGTAGCTTACACATCGGGAGGTTTAGAAATTCATGACTTAAACAGAAATACTGTAGAGCAAGTGATTATTGAAGGAAAAAAATTATCTAAATTGGCGAGGGAAGGTATAGCGTTTAGCTACGATGATAAGTATTTCATACTTGCTGCCGGTGTTGAAGAAAGTAGATATGGTACGCAAATTTTAGTTTATAGTCGCGAGGGAGAGTTAGTAAACAAAATAGATGCAAGCATTTACTACACAGAAACAGTATCAAAACCTATTTTCTCTCCGAATAGTAATGTCTTTGCTATTAGAACTTACGTTGAAGAAGATCTTGAGTTTCTTAAACCAGACGGCTCGAAATACCAATTAGGAGAACTTCCAATTAACATCAGCATATTCAACATATTTGGAGAAGAGCTAAAACTGATCAACGTTAGAGATTATGGCTCAGTTAACACAGAGTTGTTTTTAAAATGGGATTCAGATAATAGGTACATAAAATATGTGTTGTTTGATAATCGAAATGTACCAAATCTTCGAAATGAGAATATATTCAACAAAATCAGCATTATATGAACCAAATTGCAAACCAGGTTCCTGGCACAAAAATTTTTTCAAACAAGCATAGGTCTGCCATTTCTCGATTTTTAGGATTTCTGTTTTTTTCATTTCTCACTCCCCTAGCTTTGGGAGTACTACATTTTATTTTTTTCTTGTTAAACCTTGATCTAATTTACTCTCCGATTACATTAAAAATTCTTGTCAAAAGTGGTTTAAGTTCAAAAACAATTTCTAATGCTGAAATTATTCTGAATTCAAAAAAGTACAAATCTAATGAACAAGGAGTAGTTGAGATACCAAACATAAGAGAGACGAATCTTAGCTTTGAGATAAAAGCTGACAATTACCAAAGTAAGGAGA
>RFKV01000067.1 GCA_003694175.1 Candidatus Dojkabacteria bacterium
AATATAAGATACATTATACTCAGTAAACTATGAAACTACGCATAATCCACTCTCATCAATCTCATCAAGCCTACTAGATTATTATCAAAGTACTTAGTCACTTTACGGTACGATACGACTAGAACGACGAGATGAATAATGTGAGGTGTAAACTTAAATCAATGTAACTGCTGATACTTTATCTCCTTCCTTTAATCTCATTAGTATTACACCAAGAGTTAATCTACTTGCATTAATAGGAATGTTTCCAACTTCTATTCTGATTGCTTGTCCGCATCTACTTACTATCATTAATTCTTTCTTGTCCACATTGCCGTCTATTAACATCGCAGCTACAAGATTGCCAGTTTTTGAATTGATCTTTGATGTGAATACACCACTACCACCTCTTCTCTGAGTTGGATAATTCTCTATGTTAGTCAATTTTCCAAAACCATTTTCCGTTATTGTCAAGAACAATTTTTTTGTTGGAGAAACTGTGTCCACTGATATAACGCTATCATTGGGTTTCAACTTTATTCCTTTGACCCCAATACTTGCTCGACCTGTTTGTCTGATATCTTCTTCCCTGAAATGAATTGATTTTGCCAATTTTGTAGTAAGTAAAACCGTTTGGTTGCCGCTGGTTGGTTTTATCCATACAAGTTCGTCATCATCACTAAGTTTTATAGCTGTTATACCGTTTGTTCGAATATTTGTGAATTCCTTTAAATTAGTCTTTTTTACAAATCCCTTCAAAGTTGCCATTAACAAGTATTTGTAGTTTTTTTTGTCTACTTCGTCGACTTCTGTAAGTGCTTCAGGGCTTTCATCATCGTATTTTTCTATTATTTCATTTTCGCTTGTACTAGATTGTGAGAACTCGCCTTTAGAATTTCTAGTTAAAATACCAGTAATGTACTCATTCTCAGATAAGTTTACGTAGTTTACCAATGGTAAACCTTTCGAGGATGAGGATGATTCAGGGATTTTATAAGCCTTTAATGAATAAACTTTTCCGCGATTTGAAAAAAACAATATCTCATCATGTGTCATACAGGATACTACATGTCTTACTGAGTCGTCTTCCCTTGTGGTTGCTATTTTTTTTCCAGATCCACCTCTATATTGAGTTCTGTTCGTATCAATATCAATCCGCTTAATATATCCCTTCTGTGTCATAGTTATAATTGTGGGTTTGTTCGGTATTGTATCTTCTATTGATATTTGATCCGGTAAATATGGAAACACTTTTGTTCTCCTTTCATCTCCAAACCTTGCAGATATGTCTTCCTGTTCTTTGATTATTAAATCTAAAATTTTACTATCAGACGACAATATGTCCAAAATTGTATGAATCTTTTTTTGTAGTTCATCATATTCGGCATTTATCTTATTTATCTCCAATGCTGCTAGTCTTCTCAATTGCATATCTAGGATTGCTTGAGCCTGAATTTCAGTTAGACTGTACTCCGTGCATAATTTAGTTTTTGCTTCTTCTGAATCTTTAGAACTTTTTATCAATTTTATGATTTCATCAATATGGTCTATTGCAATCCTTAATCCTTCTAGTATATGTTCTCTTTCTCGAGACTTTGCTAACTCAAACTCTTTGAGTTTAATGATTATCTCTGTTCTAAACTGTATAAATAGCTCTAAGACCTGCTTCACTCCAAGTGTTCTTGGGCGATTATCATGTAAGAGGACCATGTTGCAACTGAAATTTTTCTGCAACTCCGTTAAGGTGTAAAGTTGATTTAGTATGATTTTTGGACTACATTCTCTTTTTAGTTCTATTACTACTCTTATACCATCTTTGTTGGACTCATCTCTGATGTCTGAAATTCCTTCAATTTTTTTCTCTTTAACCAAGGAGACTATTTTTGCAATTAGTGATGATTTGTTTACTTGATAGGGAATTTCGGTAATTACAATCCTCATTCTGCCGTTTTGAGATTCTTCTATATGAGATATTCCTTTGATCAGTATAGATCCCCTACCTGTTTCTATAAACTGCTTAATACTATCAATACCATATATTTCACCTCCTGTTGGAAAATCAGGACCTTTTATGTCCTGTATAAGTTCTTCTGTGGTTATGTCAGATATGAATTTGGGAAATCTGTTTTTAGGTAAAGTTTGTATATCATCTATTTTCTTCAGAGACGTCTTGTAGTCTATTGTTAGTATATTTTCATCTCTGTAGGATCTTCCTTTTCTTATCGTTGAAATTATTGCATTGCTAACTTCTCTGAGATTATGTGGAGGTATTTTTGTTGCCATTCCTACCGCTATTCCTTCTGCTCCATTTAGAAGTATATTGGGAAAAGACGCAGATAGTAGCTTTGGTTCTAATTCATTTCCGTCGTAGTTTGAAACAAAATCAACTGTATGTTCTATATTTTCTAACAACAAAAGACCAATTTTTGAGATTCGTGCCTCAATATATCTCATTGCGGCTGCAGGGTCTCCATCTATTGATCCAAAGTTACCTTGACCGTCAATCAATGGATATCTCAAGTTAAAATCCTGTCCCATTCTAACTAATGCGTCCGTGACCGAGCTGTCACCATGAGGGTGATATTTTCCAATTACGTCTCCAACTATCCTTGCTACTTTTTTATGCGGACTGCCTGGTAGCACGTTCATTTTATACATCGAGTACAGTATTCTTCGTTGTACAGGTTTGAGACCGTCTCTTAGATCAGGCAATGCTCTGGAGATTATCACGCTCATTGCATAGTCTATATAGCTTTTTTCAAGCTCATCAACTATATCTTGCTCCACTATGCCTTTATTTGTTCCAACGTAACTATCTAGTTCTTCCATAATTTAATTTTATTTGTTATCTAAGTATCTAAATATCTAAATATCTAAATATCAAGATCCGCAATTGAACTATTTTCCTCTATAAACAGTCTTCTGGATCTGACGTCTTCTCCCATCAAAATGTCAAACTTTCTGTTAGCTTCTTCTAAATCTTTTACAAAAATTTTCTTTAGTGTTCGAGTTGATGGGTTTATAGTTGTTTCCCAGAGCTGCTCTGGATTCATTTCTCCTAATCCTTTAAATCGTTGTTTTTGTAATGGTTCTTTTTTAGAGCCTGACTTTTTGTAATACTCATCTTCCAATTTTTTAAGTTCCTCATCATCCTTGACCCAAACACTCTTATTGGAACTAAGTGTGACTTTGTAAAGAGGTGGTTGAGATATGTACACATGACCATTTTCGACTAATTGTCTCAAGTGTCTATATAACAAAGTAAGTAGCAGTGTTCTAATATGAGAACCATCCACGTCAGCATCAGACATTAAAATTATTTTGTGATACCTAAGTTTCTTTATATCAAAAGACTCACCAATACCACACCCGAGAGCTTTGATCAAATCGCTTATTGCTGGATTTAATAACACCCTGTCAATTCTGTACTTTTCGGAATTAATTGGCTTTCCAAACATAGCAAATACTGCTTGGAAATTTCTATCCCTTCCGATTTTTGCCGAACCTCCGGCAGAGTCACCTTCAACGATGAAAAGTTCTCGCTCTTTTGGGTCTCTCGATGAACAATCAGCCAGTTTACCAGGCAGGTCTGAGCTTTCAAAAATACTTTTTTTAATGACACTCTCTCGTGCTGCTTTTGCTGCTACTCTTGCTTTGCTCGAAAGAAGTATTTTAGCCAGTATTGATTTTGCATCTTGAGGATTTTCTTCGAGAAATCTACCAAATTCTTCTTCAACTACTTTTCTTACCACATGTGTTACTTCAACATTGTTCAGTTTTCCTTTTGTTTGTCCTTCGAATTGTGGGTTTTTTAATTTCACAGAAATTGCTACTGTAAGGCCTTCTCTGACGTCTTCACCAACTATTTTAATTTGTTTATCTTTTTCTGTTGCAAATTTTGACTGATAATTTATTATTGCTTTAGTTAACGCAAGCCTAAGTCCTGCGAGGTGAGTTCCTCCATCTGGATTAATTACATTGTTTGCAAAGGCGTATTCGTAAGTCTGAATATCTTCGGTATACTGCAAGGCCACCTCAACCTCTATTTCCTCTACTCGACTCTTGATATGAAATATATTTTCTTGAATCACTTTTTGGTCTTTGTTTATGTTTTTTACAAAAGATCTCAATCCACCATCAAATTTATATAACTTAACCTTGAATCTTGAGTCTACTGTTTTGGTCCTATTGTCTATAACTATAAATTTTATTTTTCCGTTTAGATATGCATGTTGTCTGACTCTTGATAATATTGTTTTTAAGTTAAATGTGGTTATTGGAAAAATCTCGTCATCTGGCAAAAAAGTAATCACTGTGCCTCTTCTTGAAGTTTCTCCGACAACTTTAACAGGCTCTCTAGGTACTCCTCTATTGTACTCTTGCGCGTATACCTTCCCATCTTTAAATACTTTTATTAAACAATATTTACTAAGTGCATTGGTCACCGATAGACCAACTCCGTGCAAACCTGAACTTACCTTATATGTTTCATTATTAAATTTTCCTCCCGCATGAAGTACTGTGGCAGCCAGTTCCAAAGCGCTTACTTTTTCTGTTGGGTGGATATCTACTGGAATACCTCTGCCATTATCATCTACGGTTACCGAACCGTCACGATTCAGCACTACTTTTATTCTATCAGCATATCCAGCTAGTGCCTCGTCTATTGAGTTATCTATAATTTCCCAAACCAAATGGTGTAAACCATTAACGTCGGTGCTTCCTATATACATAGCTGGCCTTTTTCTGACAGCTTCCAACCCTTTAAGCACCGTTATGTTTGAAGCATCGTAATTATTGGACAACATCTAAAAACACACTTAATCTCCTTCTTCAGTTACTCTTTTTGGTTTTTATTTTCAAAACACCACTTTCGATTTTGTGTTTGATGGCCACTTCAAGTTCTCCAATTACTGGTAGACTATAAACTACGATAGCAGTCAAAAGTATGGACATTAAACTTACTAGGATATCTTTATTTGATTCAGATATTGATAGCTTTTCTATACACTCTGTTTCTACGCGAATGCCCTTCTCTAAGTCTCTTTTCTCACAGCTGACTATTTCCCCAGCCTTATTTCTTCCCAGCGTTGTTAGCTGTGTATGTTCTTCAAAAAAGCTGAAGGAGAGAGCAATAAACAAAGAGGCAATCAATATAAGAGTTTCTATTATCAAAACAAACTCTTCATCTTCATACTTTTCTCTTTTAGACTTCCACTTAGACAATCTAGAAACAGTTGTTTTCAGTGTTAATATGAAGGACCTGTAGATTAGTATAAAAAAAATTGCATACAAGGTCATCCTGAAAGTCACCTTGATTATCTCATCTGCCAAGCTCGACCCTGAAGCCTGTAGATTCGGTTGGGTTGACAGCCAGAACATAAAAAAACCGAATAACAAGGTGCTACCCCAGGCGTATGTAAGGAAGTAAAACTTCTTAATGTTTAGGAACATATTTCAAAAATTAAAAACTAAGCTATTCAGCATTATATTGCTGCATTTTAAGTATGTCAATTATTAGGAAAGATTTTAAAAGTTCAGTGTTTCTATATCTAACCAAAAACGGTAAATTCTTTGCATTTGAGATTTCTTTAGAGTGTTTACGCAAAAGATAGGTGTAGATCGAAGTTAGTGTTTCGACTTCCATCTTCTCCAACTCTTGTAGAGTGAGTTTAATTTCTGCACTTATACACCTGCTTTCTAGCGTTTGGTTCGTAATGTAGATTATTTCACACCTTGACACTAATGTATCAAGTAGTGGTGATTTTAAGGATTTAGAAGAATCAATAAGGTTAATGGATAAGTTTCTAACAGGTTCTTCAATAAACTTGAGTAGAAAGTTTTGAGCTTCAATAGTTAAGTTTTCTGATTTAAAGATAAAAAAGAATACCATTTCGTCAAATGAAAAATACAAAGTTGAAACTTTATCTCTGATAGCTTCTATTCCCAAACTTTCACTTTTTTCCGACAAAGAAAGTGATACCACCCTATGGTTCTTAAAGTTACCTAAGTTATACTTAGAAACTATCAGACTTTTCACTTCCTCCTCGGATATTACGTAACCGAAAGTTTTAATCAAGTTAGCTTGAACATACATTTGCAAATCAGTCCTAATAGTTCTATACTTTTTTAGCAGCTTTAAAAGCAAAAGTAAAAAATAAA